>NZ_LZSW01000017.1:0-5592 GCF_001665615.1 Mycobacterium sp. 852014-52144_SCH5372336 | reverse complement strand
GTCGTCATCATGGCACCTTCCTCGCCGAGCTTCGCTCAGCGTGTCAGTGCCGGAAACACCGTTATTTCCACAGTCCCGGCGCGTGAAACCGCTGCCGGCGAGCCCGTTGTTGCCTACAGAAGACGCGATTATCAGCACGGCGCGAAACAGATCGATCAGGACGCTCACGAGACTAAACATGAATCGTTTATCTGGGGTCTGATTGGCGTGTGTACGACTGTTCGCAATTAGCTTCGCATTAACGGTGTGGCCGTAATCGGGAACGGAGCCTCAGTTGCGTGTTCCCGATTACGGAGGGTTACAGCCGTGGAGTTACCGAGGGACATCGGTAGGTTTCAACGAGGCGTCCGGGTTGTGTTATCGGTCGGACGAATCCTGTTGTATCCCAACTGTGTAGGTCGATTTGATTCAGCCGGTAGACGATCCTGAGTCACGGTGTCTGTAGGTGTGTATCTCTCGGCCTGTGCGCATCGAAGCCGTAGTGGGGATGCCGCGCGCGGGTGTCGCCCACGGCGACGGCGTTATTGGCGGATCGTTCCGACTTTCGGCACGAAGCGGCCGACGGTTCTGGCGTAGTTGTGGTAGCTGTGGCCGTGGGCGTAGGTGGGGCTCTTCGACGACGCGGACCTGCAGTTCGATGGTGGCGAGCAGGAGCGCGAATCCGGTGATCGCGAGCGGGCTGGGGGTCATCAGGGCGACGCCAGCGGCGAAGGTGAGTATGGCGGTGAAGATCGGGTTGCGGACGATGGCGAAGACGCCTCGTCGGACCAATGTCCTTGTCTCGCTGGGGGTGACGCTGATGCGCCAGGATTCGCCCATGTCGTTCTGCGCGTAGGGGGTGGCGGCAATGTCGACGACGGCCAGCGTGGTGGCGAGAGTCTGGATGGGTGGGGTGTGCAGAGCGGCGAGTGGCGAGAGCACGTCCAGTAGCTGCAGTAGCGGGGCGGCGAGGCCGATGATGATGGCGAGCACGAATCCGGCGCCGGCTAGCCATTCGAGGGATCCGGGTTGTCCGCTGATGCCGTGGAATCCGGTCGACCCGGTGCGACGCCGTTGTCGCCAGCTGCGCCACCCCCATTGCGAGTGCGCCGAAGAGCGCGTAGAGCAGCAGCGCGGTGAGAGCCATGACCTGTTCCTAACCGTGTCGCCGGGATGGGTCTGGGCCGTGGTGGTGGTTATCGGTAGGGCGACCCGAACCGTTGTTGCTGCGCTTGGGGAGTGCGGCTGTGCGCCACGCTTTTTCGCGGAGTAGGCGCAGACCGTTGAGGCCGACGATGATGGTGGAGCCTTCGTGGCCAGCCACGCCCAGCGGCAGCGGCAGGTGCCCGAATATGTCCCAGAGCACGAGCACGGTGATGAAGGTGGCCGCGATGGTCAGGTTGGCCGCCACGACACGGCGGGCCCGGCGGGACAGCGCGATCACGGCGGGGATGGTGGCCAGTTCGTCGCGGACCACGACCGCATCGGCGGTATCCAGGGCCAGGTCGGAGCCGGCGCGGCCCATGGCGACACCGGTGTGGGCGGCGGCCAGCGCGGGTGCATCGTTGACGCCGTCGCCGACGAGCAGCACCCGCTCACCGTCGCTTTCCAGGCGGCGCACGGCGCTGACCTTGTCGGCCGGCAGCAACCCGGCCCGGACGTCGGTGATACCGACCTGTTCGGCGAGATGCGCCGCGGCGCAGGGGTTGTCGCCGGTCAACAGCACCGGGGCGCGCCCGGTCAGCGTGGTTAGTTCGGCGGTTGTTGCGGTGGCGTTGGGTCGCAGCCGGTCGGCCAGCCCTAGGACCCCGGCGGGGCGGTCGTCGACGGTGACCAGGACTGCGGTGTGTCCGGTGGTTTCGATTTCCTCGACGATCGTGGTGGCCTGCTCGATCGCATGTTGATCGGGCGATGCGCTGGTTGCGGTGTGGGCCAGCCGGTGGCCGGGGCTGCTCACCGCGACTCGCTGTCCGTCGATGACCGCGTGGATCCCGTGGCCGGGGATGGAGTCGAAGTCCTCGGCGTGGGCCAGGCGGAGGCCGCGCTCGTGGGCCGCGGCGACCACGGCACGCCCGAGCGGGTGTTCACTGGGTCGTTCGGCGCTGGCGGCCAGCCACAGCAGTGCGGTTTCGGTGATGGCGGCGGCATCCAGGACGCGGATGTCGGTGAGGCGGGGGGTGCCTTCGGTCAGGGTGCCGGTCTTGTCGAACGCGACCATGGTGGTGTCGCCGAGTTGTTCCATCACCACCGCCGACTTGACCAGCACACCGTGGCGCCCGGCGTTGGCGATCGCCGAGAGCAGCGGCGGCATGGTGGCCAGCACCACCGCGCATGGGGAGGCCACGATCATGAACGTCATCGCCCGCAGCAAGGTGGGCTGCAGGGCGGCGCCGAACGCCAGCGGGACGAAGAACAGCGCCAGGGTGGCGACCACGACCCCGACCGAGTAGCGCTGTTCGACCTTCTCGATGAACAGCTGGGTTTTGGCCTTGGTGGCCGAGGCCTCCGACACCATCGCCACGATGCGGGTCACCACCGTCTGCGAGGCGTCGCGGTCCACCCGCACCCGCAGCATACCGGTGCCGTTGACGGTGCCGGCGAACACCTCGTCGCCGACGGTTTTGGCCACCGGTAGCGGTTCGCCGGTGATCGAGGCTTGGTCGACATCGCTGGCGCCGTCCAGTATTTCGCCATCGGCGCCGATGCGTTCGCCGGGGCGGATCAGGATCTGCTCGCCCACCGCCAACTCGGCGGTGTCGACACGCTGCTCGGTGCCGTCGGGGCCAATGCGGGTGGCCTGCTGGGGGGCCAAATCCAGCAGGGCTTTAACGGAGTCCTCGGTGCGCTGGGTCGCCACGGCCTCCAAGGCGCCGGAGGTGGCGAAGATGACGATCAACAGGGCGCCGTCGAAGACCTGCCCGATCGCGGCCGCACCGATCGCGGCGACGATCATCAGCAGGTCAACGTCGAGGGTCTTGTGACGCAGTGCCTGGATACCGGCCCAGCCGGGTTCCCACCCGCCGGTCACGTAGCAGGCCAGATACAGCGTCCACCACGACCAGGCCGGGGCGCCGGCGACCTGGGCCCCCAGCCCGGCCAAAAACAACACGGTCGCTGCGCTGGCCCATCGCACCTCGGGCAACGCGAAGGCCCGTAACCATCGTGGCCGCAACGCTTCTCGCTGCGCCGGCGCGGCGGTTTCGTCCTGCAGTACCGCTGATGTCATCCGATTGCCTCCCGGCACGACCCGTCATTTCGAAGAGCCAACTCAAGCATACATATGAAGATGTCTACATGTGTTTGGATAATCTAGGATTGTGACATGGGCCACGGAGTAGAGGGCAAACTCACCACTGCTGCGGTGCCGCTGGACATCGACGACGCGGCAACCGTAGCCGCGACCTTGCAGGCGCTGGGCACCCCCAGCAGATTGATGATGCTCACCCGCCTGCGGCAGGGACCATGCACGGTCACCGAACTCGCCGACGCCGTCGGCATGGAACAACCCGCGGTGTCACACCAACTGCGGCTGCTGCGCGCGCTCGGACTGGTCGCCGGCACCCGCGCCGGCCGCAACATCGTCTACAGCCTCTACGACAACCACGTCGCCCAACTGCTCGACGAGGCCATCTACCACATCCAACACCTCAGCATCGGCAAGCGCGACACCACCATCGCCTGAACCGTGCTCCGGCGGAGTGGCCGAAGCCGCAGCTAGGTCAAGTTGCCGATGGTGAGCTGGCGGCGGTGATGGTCGTAGTGCTGGCCAGGGTAGCGGTAGATGTCTGCCAGAGTCATGTAATCCTCGAAGTACGGATCCCAGCGGGTCGGGCCGTGCATCCCGCGCCGAAATGCGTTGTCACGCTGGCAAATAAGTAACCCCCCAAGGGAGTCGATTACTCGGTCAAGTTTGGGTCCCATGCGGTTGCGGTTGTACACGCGGGCGGCTAGGCAGGATCCGTAGAAGTTAATTGCATGGAACGGCCGGGTTGCCGCGTTGAGGGCCTGCGCGAAGCGGCGACTCAAGGCCTGCGGCAGATGACCGAATACACGCACCAGGAACAACAGTCGCTGCACGACCGTGTAGCCGAAAACCATGTGTAACAACAGCTGTTCGTTTGTCCACCGAGTACCCGAAGTTGGCTTGCGCCAGTCGTCGTCGGTGGCGACATCCAGGAGGTGATGAAAGTCCGTTCGGAACCGTTCCAGCTCCATGGTGAGGGCGGTGCGGTCGATGAGTGGTTCGGTCATGGCGCGCTGTGATCTTCTGGCACCGACGTGCATCGAAAGTAGAAGCGCCACAATTCGAAACGATCGGCGCCGCCCGGAAACGTGGGTGTCTCAGCCGTGGATCGTTCGGCGCAAATCAAACTCCCATCCTGCCCGACATAAACGTCGTCCGACCTCATCGGCGGACATGCCGACGTGCATTGGCGCGTTGAAGCTCATCGGCGTCGGCCCGTTCGGCCTTTTCGATGACAGGGCAGATCTTTGTGGCGGCGGTCTTTTCGGTGTTCGTGTCTCGGGTGTCGGCGAGTGCTGCCCGTAGCTCGCTCAGTCCAACGATGATTTGGTCGATTTCGTCGATGCGTTGGTCGACGATTGCGCGTGTGGTCGCGCAGGGCTGTCGACGGTCGTGGGCGGTGGCGAGGATTTCGGCTACTTGATCGATGTGTAGTCCTATTTGCGGGCCGCGGCGATGAATCGCAGTCGTGCGATGTCGTAATCGGCGTAGAGGCGGTAGCCGGCGGCGGTGCGCAGGGGGCAGTGAGCAGCCCCCGAGCTTCGTAAAGCCGCACGGCTTTGGCCGTCAGGCCCGCCGCCGCCGCGCGACTGATCGTGACGGGTTGGTTTGGCGGCTGTTCGCCTGTCGGCTTGACCTTGCCCATGGGTCAAGGTTCTACCTTCGCTGTGTTGGAGTGCAACCCAGTGTGGAAGGAGTTCACGATGGCGTTTCGCGAGGGGCAGGCGTATCGGTGTCCAGATTCGTCGTGCGGCTGTGAGGTGACAGTAACCAAAGGAGTACCGGCGACGTGCGCAGGCGCGCAGAAGCCGACTTGCCGCTGCGGCAAGACGACGGAGTTGGTGAGCGGGCCGACACCATAGCCAGTGTCGATTCGTGGCTGCGTCGCTGGCGGCCTGCCGGGCCAGCGATCACGCTCGTTACGATGAGTGTGACGACTTCATCCGACACGTGGGCCCAGGTCGTCAAGCCGCCGCCCAGCCGTTGTCACGGTTGCCGATGCCACCCGGGGAGTTGGTCGAGTTCGGTTTGGCGTTGTGCGGTAAAGGCGCGTGTTCCGAGTGGCCAGCAGGCCTGTGGGTCCTGTAACTACGACAAGGCCGATGCGTACACGAGTGTTCCGGAATCGCCGAGTGTGCAGATCCTGTAACGCCTGTCGCCGTGGAAGCCGCCGCACGGCGACTGTGATCGATGGCCCCAAAGCTCGAATCAGATGCCTGAGGGACAGCCGATTTTGCGAAGTCCACATAGCGGACTGGATGGGCTGATTCACCTGATGTACTCGGCGACCTATACCGGTAACCCTGCATATTCGGATTCGTCGTATTGGGGCGTGCGTGCACCTCTACGAGCTAGTGGTGGCGGCATCG
>NZ_LZSW01000016.1:0-5124 GCF_001665615.1 Mycobacterium sp. 852014-52144_SCH5372336 | reverse complement strand
CCCCCCCCCCCCCCCCCCCCCCCCCCCCCCTTTTTTTTTTCACGCACACGACGGCATACGCGCTACTGATCGGTCTCGTGGGCTCGGAGATGTGTATAAGAGACAGGGTCGGCGGCTGCGGCGACGGTCTTCGCCTCGAGTTCGTCGACCCGATGTTGCAGACCGGCGAGCGCTTCCTCGGACACGTCGAGTTGATCGAGCCGTTCCCGGGACTCACGGGCCCACTCGAGCACGCCGTCGATGTCGGCGGCGTACTTGCGGGTGAGGGAACGGAGTTCGGCTTGCCGGGCGAGCTTGGTCTCCAGCGCGCTGGTGTCGGTCGGCAGCCCGGACAGATAGGTGCCGAGTTCGCCGCTGACATTGGTGATCACGGCGATGGCTTCGCTGAGCTGCTCGGCCAATGCGGTCAACGAGGTGTCTTCAGTGGCCTCCAGCGCCGATTTGGCCTGTGCGACACCATGGGCCGCGGACACGGCGTCGGGCGAGGGGTCGTCGGGTCCTGCGAGGGCAGCCCGGGCCATCTGGGCCGCGTCGCGTAATGCGTCCAGTTCGGAAAGCCGCCGGATGTCGTTCACGAGCGCGGCATCCTCACCCGGTTGCGGTGCGGCCGCATCGATTTCGTTGAGCCCGAACTTCAGCCGGTCGGCTTCGAGCGCCAGCTCCCGCGCTCGCTGTGTGCGGTCCAAGAGATCGCGCCGGGCCGACAGCCACTCCTCCCGCACGCGGCGGTACTTCTTCAGCTGCGTCTCGACATCGGCGAACCGGTCGAGCGCGCCGCGTTGTTCATCGGGGCGCATCAACCGCAGCTGGTCGTTCTGCCCGTGCAGCGTGAGCAGTTCGGCGGTGAAGCTGCTCAGCGATTTGGCCGGCACGCTGCGGCCGCCCAGATAGGCGCGCGACGGGCCGTCGCGGCTGACCGAGCGGGCCGCGATGACCGAGCCGTCATCGTCGCGTTCGGCGCCGGAGCTGTCGAGGATCGCATCCACCAGCGACGCCACGCCATCACCGAGTTCGGTTGTGGTGAAACGTCCTTCGACAACCGCGCGGTTGTCCCCGGAGCGCACCCTGGTGGCGTCGGCGCGTGCGCCGCCGAGCAGGTGCAGACCGGTGACCACCATCGTCTTGCCGGTACCGGTCTCGCCGGTCAGCACGGTGAAACCGCGATCGAATTCTGCGGTCGCGGCGCTGATCGCGCCCAGTGACTCGATACGGATCTCGGAAAGCACTACTGCCCGCGCCACCCCGTGACCGGCAAGCGAAACTTGCGCACCAGGCGGTCGGTGAACGGTGCGCTGTCGAGGCGTACCCACTTCACCGGGGTTCCGCACCGGGTGACCTCCACGCGTCCGCCGGCTGGAACCACCATCTCGCGGCGCCCATCGCAGAACACCAACGCGTCGTGGCTCCTTGCCTCGACCTCGATCGCGATCGCCGATTCAGGGCTGGTGACCATCGGCCGGGCGAACAATGCGTGAGCGTTGTTCGGTACCACCAGGATTGCCTCGAGGTCAGGCCACACGATCGGCCCGCCGGCGGAGAACGCCCACGCCGTCGACCCGGTCGGCGTCGCGACCAGCACACCGTCGCAGCCGAAGGACGACACGGGGCGGCCGTCGACCTCGAGGACGGCTCCGAGCACTCCGAGCCGGGGCCCCTTCTCGAGGCTGGCTTCGTTGAGCGCCCAGCCGCGGTCGACGATCTCGCCGTCCACGCGCACCACGACGTCGAGCGTCATCCGCTCCTCGACGCGGTAGTCACGCTTGACGACCCGGTCGAGCACCGTGTCGATGGAGTCGGCCTCCGCCTCGGCGAGAAAGCCGATACGACCGAGATTGACGCCGAGCACCGGGATTTCGACGTTGCGAGCGAGTTCGGCAGCGCGCAGGAAGGTCCCGTCGCCGCCGAGGACCAGGACGAGTTCGCAACCCTCGGCGGCGCGCTCGTCGGCGTCGACCACTTCGATCTCGACGCCGAGCGAGCGCATGTCGTCGGGCGAGACGGGAACGGGTCCGCGGTCGACGGCTTCGGCCGACAGAACTTTGAGACCAATTCCGTTGTCGCCGAGCACCTTCTGCACGCGCCGGGCGACCTCGGTGACTTCGTCGCGGCCGGTGTGTACCACCATGAGAATCGCGCGGTCGGTGTTCACTGCGGACCCTCCGCGACGGCGGTACGGACGGCGGTCTCGAGGTCGTGTCCTTCCAATCCCCCGCCGGCGCGCAGGTGTAGGAAGTACTCCACGTTGCCGGACGGCCCGGGAAGCGGGCTCGCTGTCACCGCGGCCGGATACCAGCGCAGTTCGGCGGTGCGTCGGGCCACCGACAGGACCGCCTCGGCGCGCAACGCCGGATCGGTGACCACGCCTCCGGCACCGACCCGGTCCTTTCCGGCCTCGAATTGCGGCTTCACCATCGGAACGATATCGGCGTCAGGTGACGCGCACGACGTCAGCGCCGGCAGAACTGTGGTCAGTGAGATGAACGACAGGTCGGCGACGATCAGGTCGACGGGGCCGCCGATCGCGTCGGCCGTCAGCTCACGCACATTGGTGCGCTCCATCACGGTCACCCGCGGATCGTTTCGCAGCGACCAGGCCAGCTGTCCATAGCCGACGTCGGCGGCGATCACCTGGCGGGCGCCCCGGTCGAGCAGCACTTCGGTGAAGCCGCCCGTCGACGCGCCGGCGTCCAGGCATCGCTTGCCGTCCACCGGGAGACCGAATGCGTCCAGTGCCCCGATCAGCTTGTGCGCACCCCGCGACACCCAAGTGCGCTCGTCGGCACCCTCGATGGTGAGGCTGGCCGTGACCGAGACGGCGGTCGCGGGTTTGGCGGCTGGCATCCCGTCGATGCTCACCCGACCCGCACCGATCAGCTCGGCCGCCTGCTGGCGGGACCGGGCCAACCCTCGTCGCACCAACTCGGCGTCCACTCGCGCGCGCCGTGCCACGGCGCTCAGCCCTTCTCGACCGACTCGAGCGCCTGCACGAGCACGTCGTGCGCCTCTTCCAGCCGGGCCGCGAGCAGCTCGACGTCGTCGTCGGTCAGGTCCGCGAAACCCGAGCCTTCTTGCGCGGGGTCCGGCAGGTCTGCCAGCAACTCCGCGATCCGGGCGCGGATCTGTTCGGGATCGGTACTCATATCGAGGTTCACGCTAGCTGATTCGACTCGGGAAGCAGGGACCAGCGTTGCAAGGCCTGTTGGGCGGTGTCGTCACCGGCGGCGATCGCGACCGACCGGCCGTCGAGGCTGGCGTTCCATACCGCATCGGCGGTGGCCCGCACCACTGACAGGGCGTCGCTGGGATCGTGGCCGGTGGAGTGCACCGTCACCGTCGGTGACGCGACGTCGACGCGCCAGGCGGGGTGGGCCTCGATGCGCAATGCGGCCGACGAAGTGCCGAGCGACCGCAGATCAGCACCCAGATAGGTCGGCCGCTCCGAGGCCTGTGCACGGACGAGGTCGACGGCCGTGCTGACGCCGGTGAGCACGAGCAGGCTGGGCAGTCCGGCGGCGTTGGCCCCGGCGATGTCGGTGTCGAGGCGATCGCCGATCACCAGCGGGGTCTGAAAGGTGCCTCGGGCCAGGGCATCGGTGAGCAGAGTCGGCTGCGGCTTGCCCGCCACCTGGGGCTCGCGGTCGGTCGCCGCGCGTAGCGCCGCCACCATGGATCCGTTGCCGGGCAACAATCCCCGTTCCGACGGCAAGGTCCGGTCGACATTGGCCGCCACCCACAGGGCGCCGGCCCGGACGGCCAAGGCCGCTTCGGCCAGGTCGGGCCAACCGGTCTGCGGTGAGTGCCCCTGCACGACGGCGACCGGTCCGTCCGACCACTGTCGGACGGGCTTCAGCCCGACGCGAATGACCTCGTTGGCAAGTGCTTCGGTTCCGACGACGAGAACGACTGCCCCAGAGGGCAGTTGGGCCGCCAACAGCCGTGCGGCGCTCTGTGCGCTGGTGACGATGTCCTCTGGTGCGGCGCGAAAACCCAGGGCGTGAAGATGTCGGGCGACGTCGGCGGGCTCACGCGAGGCGTTGTTGGTGACGTAGAGGGTGCGTGCGCTGATCGTGGCGAGCGTATCGACCGCTCCGACGGTGGCTTCGTGTCCGCGGAAAACGGTGCCGTCGAGGTCGAGCAGAAGGCAATCGTGCTCATGTGCCAGGGCATTCACCTCAGGAGAGCTCCGTGATGCGTTCTTCGGCGTCGGTGACACCCTCCAGGTCGGCGGCGGCGGCGTTGATGAACCACTGCAGCGCATCCTCGCTGCGGCCAAGGGCCAGAAGCGTTTCGGCGTATACGTAGAACAGGCGCGCCGCGGTCTGTCCCTTACGGATGGGATCCAGTTGCGGCGTCGACAGAAGCGCCAAGGCCTGCTCGTGCTGCCCGAGATCGGAGCGAGCCCCGGCCACAACGATTTTGAGCTCGTCGGCGTCGTCGCCGGTGAGCTGGGCGGCCTCCGGGCTGCGAGCCAACTCGATCGCGCGCTCCGGACGTCCGACACCGCGTTCGCAGTCAGCGATCAGTGCAAGAAGGGATGATTTGCTACCCATCCGCCTGGCGGCGCGCAGTTCGGCGAGCGCTTGCGCCCAGTCGCCGCAGTGGTAGGCAGCGATACCGACCGCTTCGCGCACCGCGGGGATGCGGGCGGCGCGGTTGCGAGCGGCGCGGGCGTGTTCGAGTGCGGTCTGTGGATCGTCGTCGATGAGCTGGCCGGCGGCCACCAGGTGACGAGCCACGAAGTCGGCGGTCGAGCGGTCGAGTGTCGTCAGCTCGCCGCGCACGTCAGGCGCGAGTTGCCTTGGCTCGATGCCCTCCGGTATCGGCGGACCTGGCGGCTGACGGGATTCGTCGGGCTTGGGCTGCGCCCTGCGGGCCCGGTTCGGACCGGAGCTGCGCGGCGCTGACTGCTGTGGGCGGCGCTTGGCGTCGCCGTCCCTTCTGTCCTGAGCCACGTATGCCTTTCTACCCGATGGAGGAGTCTCGCGATAATGCGTAATGAATTGTCGCGAAATAGAATTACCCCCCACGCAATCGTGGGGGGTAATCCTAATTTGTGTTCGGCGGTGTCCTACTTTTCCGCCCGGGTGGGGCAGTATCATTGGCGCTGGCAGGCTTAGCTTCCGG
>NZ_LZSW01000015.1:0-3862 GCF_001665615.1 Mycobacterium sp. 852014-52144_SCH5372336 | reverse complement strand
CTGGCCCGCATCTACGCCCAAGTCCTGGGCCTGGACCGCGTCGGCGTCGACGACTCCTTCTTCGAACTCGGCGGCGATTCATTGTCGGCCATGCGGGTCATCGCGGCGATCAACACCACGCTCGACTCCGACATCGCGGTGCGGACGGTATTCGAATCACCCACTGTCGCGCAGTTGGCGCCTCGGATCAGCGGAGACGGTGGTGGACTACAGCCGCTGGTGGCGACGGACCGGCCCCCGGTGGTTCCCTTGTCGTTCGCACAGAGCCGGTTGTGGTTTTTGGAGCAACTGCAGGGCCCGTCGCCGGTTTACAACCTTGCGGTAGCGCTGCAGCTGACCGGGCATCTCGACACCGAGGCACTGCGCGCGGCGCTGACCGATGTGGTGGGTCGACATGAGAGCCTGCGCACTGTTTTCCCTCTCGTCGACGAAGCGCCCCAGCAGCATGTGTTGCCGACTGGAGGACTCGACTTCGGCTGGCAAGTCGTTGATGCCACTGGCTGGTCGACCGGGCGGCTCGCGGACGCGGTCGGGTTCGTTGCCCGCCACACATTCGAGCTGGCAACCGAAATCCCGCTGCGGGCACAGCTTTTCCGTGTCGCCGCCGATGAACACGTGCTCGTGGCCGTGGTGCACCACATCGCTGCCGACGGAGTCTCGATCAGCCCGTTGGTCCGGGATCTGGGCGTGGCGTATGCGAGTCGGTCCGCGGGGCGGGCGCCGGACTGGACACCGTTGGCCGTGCAGTACGTGGACTACACGCTGTGGCAGCGCGCGCAGTTCGGTGATCTCGAGGACACCGGCAGCCGCATCGCCGCCCAAGTGGAATTCTGGGAGCAGGAGTTGGCCGGCCTGCCCGAGCGGTTGGAACTGCCGACCGATCGGCCCTACCCTCCACAGGCCGACCAACGCGGCGCCACGATCCTGGTCGACTGGCCGGCGGAACTGCAGCAGCGTCTGCGCGCCGTGGCCGATGAGCACAACGCGACGAGTTTCATGGTGGTGCAGGCCGCGTTGGCGCTGTTGTTGTCGACGCTGAGTGACACCAGAGATGTTGCCGTCGGATTCCCTATCGCCGGCAGGCGCGACTCGGCGCTGGATGACCTGGTGGGGTTCTTCGTCAACACGTTGGTCCTGCGGGTGAACACCGATGGCAACCCCACCGTCGCTGAACTGCTGGCTCAGGTGCGGCGGCGCAGCCTCGCCGCCTACGAGCATCAAGATGTTCCCTTCGAGGTATTGGTGGAGCGCCTCAACCCGGTCCGGTCGTTGACCCACAACCCTCTGGTCCAGGTGATGTTGGCCTGGCAGAACTGGCAGGACAGCGATCCGGCCGCAGGGCTGTCGCTCGGTGATCTCCAGGTCGCGCCGCTGCCGGTCGATACCCATACGGCGCGAATGGATTTGGCGCTCTCGCTCGGCGAACGCTGGACCGAAACCGGCGAATCGGCCGGGATCGGTGGAAGCGTGCAGTTCCGCACCGACGTGTTCGACGCCGAGACGATCGAGGCGTTGGTCGAGCGATTGCGGCGGGTGTTGGTGGCGATGACCGCCGATCCGGCACGGCGGTTGTCCTCGTTCGATGTTCTCGACGACGGTGAGCATGCTCGGCTGGACGAATGGAGCAACCGGGCTGTGTTGACGCGGCCCACACCGCCGACAGTGTCGATCACGGCTATGTTCGCCAACCAGGTTGTGTCCGCGCCGGAGCGCGAGGCGATGTCCTTCGAGGGCGGCGCGATGTCCTACCGCGAACTGGACGAGGCAGCCAACCGGTTGGCGCACCTGTTGGTCGATCATGGGGCTGGTCCCGGTGGATGTGTGGCGCTCCTTCTGGAGCGCTCACCGCAGGCTGTGGTGGCGATACTCGCGGTGCTCAAGACGGGAGCGGCGTACCTGCCGATCGACCCCGGCCACCCCGATGCGCGGATCGAGTTCATGCTCGACGATGCTGCGCCGGTCGCGGCGATCACCACCGCCGCGCTGGCCGAGCGGCTAAGCGGACGGGATCTGCCGGTGATCGACATTGCCGACCCGCGTATCGACGACTACTCGAGTGCGGGTTCGCCGGAGCCGGCCACGATCGATCTCGCCTACATGATCTACACCTCGGGCACCACCGGAAAGCCCAAGGGAGTGGCGATCACTCACCACAACGTCACTCAGCTGATGCAGACCCTGGACGCGGGCCTGCCGCCTGCTGGTGTCTGGTCGCAGTGCCACTCCCTGGCGTTCGACGTATCGGTGTGGGAGATCTTCGGTCCGCTTCTGCGCGGAGGGCGACTGGTGGTGGTTCCCGACCCGGTGGTCCGCTCACCCGAGGATCTCCAAGCTCTGCTTGTCGCCCAAGGCGTCAGCGTGCTCACCCAAACGCCGTCCGCCGTGGCGGCACTGTCGACCAAGGGTCTGGAATCGACGGCGTTGGTGATGGCCGGTGAAGCCTGCGCGGCCGAGGTGGTGGATCGGTGGGCACCGGGACGCGTGATGATCAACGCCTACGGTCCGACCGAGACCACGATGTGTGTCGCGATCAGCGAGCCGTTGACGGCGGGATCCGGTGTGCCGCCTATCGGTTCACCGGTGCGGGGATCGGCGTTGTTCGTCCTCGACGGTTGGTTGCGGCCGGTACCTGCAGGGGTGGTCGGCGAGTTGTACGTCGCAGGTCACGGTGTGGCGTCCGGATACGTCGGGCGGTCGGGCTTGACGGCGTCGCGGTTCGTGGCGTGCCCGTTCGGTGGATCAGGGCAGCGGATGTATCGCACCGGGGATCTGGTGCGCTGGGGCGCCGATGGGCAGTTGCAGTATCTGGGCCGTGCAGATGAGCAAGTCAAGATTCGCGGATACCGCATCGAACTGGGCGAGGTCCAGGCAGCTCTTGCCGCACTCGAGGGCGTCGAACAGGCTGCCGTGGTCGCCCGCGAGGACACCCCCGGTGACAAGCGGTTGGTGGGCTACGTCACCGGCACCGCGGAGCCGGCCAGGTTGCGCGCCGCGCTCGCGGATCGACTGGCCGACTATATGGTTCCTGCAGCAGTCGTGGTGCTGGACACGCTGCCGCTGACCCCGAACGGCAAACTCGACACCCGCGCTCTACCGGCTCCCGAATACACCGCCGGCAGGTATCGCGCTCCGTCGAATGCGGTAGAGGAGCTGCTGGCCGGCATCTTCGCTCAGGTGCTCGGGCTGGAGCGGGTCGGGGTGGACGACTCGTTCTTCGACCTTGGCGGCGACAGCATCTCGTCGATGCGACTCATCGGCGCGGTCAACGCCGCACTGGACACCGGACTTTCGGTGCGGACCGTGTTCGAGGCTCCGACTGTCGCGCAGTTGGCGTCGCGGGTCGGCGCAGACCGGGGCGGGCTGGCGCCGTTGGCGCCGGTTGAGCGGCCGGCGGTGATTCCGCTGTCGTTCGCGCAGAACCGATTGTGGTTCATCGACCAGTTGCAGGGCCCCTCGCCGGTTTACAACATCGCGATGGCGCTGCGGCTCGGTGGACGCCTCGATGTCGACGCCCTGGGTGCGGCGCTGAGCGATGTCGTGGCCCGGCACGAGAGCCTCCGCACCGTCTTCCCGGCCGTCGAGGGGACGCCCCGGCAGGTGATTGTGGGAGTTGAGCAGTTCGACTTCGGCTGGCGGGTCATCGATGCCGGCGATTGGTCGGCAAGCCGACTGACCGACGCTATCGAAGAAACCGCGACCCACGTTTTCGGCTTGGAATCCGAGATCCCTTTGCGGGCAGAACTTTTACGCGTCACCGAGGACGAACATGTGCTGGTGGCGGTGGTGCACCATATTGCCGCTGACGGTTTGTCGATTGCCCCGTTGGTGCGGGATTTGGGCGTGGCGTATGCGAGCCGGTCCG
>NZ_LZSW01000014.1:0-22698 GCF_001665615.1 Mycobacterium sp. 852014-52144_SCH5372336 | reverse complement strand
TCGGGATACTTGCTGACACGTCCCATAACTCAGATCCTCCCAAGATCGGGAGTCTCCGGAAACGCCGGGACGGGTCAAATTGATACAAGCCGCCGGCCTGTGCGCACTGCTGCTCGAGATCTACGTCGTGATGGGAGCTGGCTGGGTGTGGTACCGAGGCCACCAACCGGAGTCGATAGGGGCCTTTGCGAACGTGATTGTGCTCCTCGGCGCCAACGCTGTGATCACTGCCGCGGCAACAGTAGGAGTGGCTTCGGGGGTGCGGCACAACCACCATGCGCCGGCCAGCGCAGAGCCTGAACACCATGGGCCGAGCATCGGACACACGAGGATGCCCATCACGATCATCCGGAGCCGATGGCGGAGTTGATCCACCCGCCCGCCCGCGCCGGCTAATGTCGAAGCCCCGCCTCCGGCAACGGATCCGGCACAGGACGCCGCCGGTGAGCATGACCATGGGGAGTGACACCACCCTTTGCCGCAGGTTCGCGCCGGTCCGTAGGGTGACTGCTCGATTGTGGTGTGGGCCTGAACAGGCGGCCATTGCTCCGCAAGCGGTGCGCGGCGCTCACAATCCGGCTGATGGATCGAGAGGTGGTCGATCCGCGTGATCCACCATCGCTATTTCGCCAGCGTCGTGAATGGTTAGCCTGCTTACATCCGGCCACGGCAGTGTGGGCACTGCTGACCCATGGCGGCACACATCGGGCAGTCGTCCATCGGCATCAACATGTTGCCGTCGCAGCACCACATCAAATGTGTGCCGCTGCCGTTGTCGTAGATCACCGCCATCGGCTCTGCTCCCGTCACATCGAAAAAGACTTTCCCACTTGCGGTTTGGCCTTGAGCAAGGGTGGTCGCGGGAAGTCCTTGCGGGTTAGGGATCTGCCACAGAACGGGGTAACGCTGACCGCCGGACGCTACGGCGGACAGATTAGGGATGACAGGGGTGACGGTGCCGTTGGCGGCGCGTACGGTGGCCGAGGCTTCCCAGAGCTGTCCTCGGGGGGTATATCCAGGCAAGACGGTCGTGGACTTCTGTAGGTCTGCAACCACCCACTCCTGCACGACAGCACCCCCGGCGTCGACGATTTTTTGCGCCGAGCCGAATTGGTGGTGGCCATGCTCGGCGGCGGAGGCGGGTGCTGCGAGGGCTGTCGCTGCGGCCACGAATGCAGCGGCGATGGCCGTTATCATGGCGGTGCGTGGTGACATTGGCAATGTGTCCTTTCGGGCGCTCTTGGTGATTGGGTGACAGCTCAGCTCAGCGAGCCTCGGTTTCTACGTAACGGGATAGTAGCTGCATGCTCTGGGATGCCGGTCGCCTCGGCCCACGTGTAGTCGAAGACGGGCGGGCGGCCGACCCAGGAGACGTGTTGTCTTGTTCGGCCACCCGCCCTATCGGAGCTATCCGCGCCGCCACGGGTTACACATGGCGTCCGCACGAGGACTTCTCCTGCGCAGTCGGTTCCGGCTGGCTGGTGTCGGTGCCCTCGGGCCGCCAATCGAATGCGAAGTGCTTGCTCGATCCGCCGCGGTACTCGTGCGTCCAATCGAAGCCGACAGCATCATCACGCTCGACGACTCCCCACGTGGCGACCTGACCGGGTCCGACCTCGGCGCCCGGCGCGTTGACGGTCGTCACGCGCCGGTTCGGATCAGCCGTGGGACCCGTCAAGGCCGCAACCCGCACATCAACCTTCCCCGGGATCTCGGCGCGCCAGTAGGCCAAATCGTCTGCGGCTTCGAAGCTGATCGGCGCGAAATCGATACCGCGCAAATCGGCGATGAGGCTTGCGAATTCGGCCGGCCAGCCGCCTTCCTTGCCGGTGAAGATGCGCTCCAACGCCTCGCGCTGGGCGGCATCGGCGTTGGCGTCGATGTAGAACATCAGCTGCATCATGGCGTTCGGATCGCCGACCCACATGTTGCCGGTGAACTCACCGAGCGACACGACGTTCAATCCGGCCAGATCCACGCCGGCGAAGTGGCCCTCGCGGATGTGCCAAACCAGGGCGAACAAGCAGTCACCGTGGGTGGGCTCCTGCGCAAAGCTGCAGGGGCAGGGCAGCTTGCAGCTGCACACGTCGAACCAGTCACCGCGCAGATGCCAGTCCACGGCCGTTGAGGTTGTTGTCATCGCTCGATCCTTTCCTATACCCCCCGGGGGTACCGAGGAGGCTTGGCGCAACGCTAGCGCTAAAGGCACTAGGGCGCAAGTACCCCCTAGGGGTATACTATTTCCATGCCTGGAACCGAGCTCCGCAATCGTGTCGAAGCCTCGCGGCGGCGAGATCGCCAGCCGGCAGTACGACGGCCGGCGTCACGAGCGCTTGCCGCGGTGGTGATAGCGGTCGGGGTGGCGGGGTGCGTGGCGGGCGATCCAGCCCCGACGTCGCCGACGCAGGTACAGGCGCCAGGCGCCGCCCGGCAAGTCGGCCCAGCCGAGTTCGCCGCAGCCGTCACCGAGCCGGGCCGCGTAACCGTCAACGTGCATGTGCCCTTCGAGGGCGATATCGCCGGCACGGACCTGTCCATTCCGTTCGACCAGATCACCGCGCAGGCCTATCGGCTACCGCCCGACCGCACCACGGGGTTGGCAATCTACTGCCGGTCGGGGCCGATGAGTGCGACTGCCGCCTCAACTCTTCAGGATCTGGGCTACACCGATGTCATCGAACTGCGCGGGGGCATGCGCGCTTGGCAAGCCGACGGCCGCGCGCTGATCGGCATTTGACGATCAACTCCTACCCCTGTCAGGCGCAAGCGAACCGTCCCAGCTCTCATTGAGTGGTCTCAGCGGCTCAACCAGGGACGCGCAGGTGCTTACGGGCGGCGAGTTCTTCGTCATCGACGAGGGTGAGCATCGGCTGGCCCGAGTTCCAATCCCCGAAGGTACGGCGGACGTTTTCACCGATCTAGCTCCGCCGCGGTATCAAGTGGCACCGGCCGCAGCCGCCCCGTGCGATCCAGGTAGTAGAGCGCTAACGCCGCAAGGATACCGATCGACGTAAGCACCAACCAGACCAGAGCAGGGGCACCGATATCGCGAGCGGCTTGCATAAGAGCACCGGTGCCTAGGTTTCCCGCCAATATGCCCACCCCTACGATGGTGTTATAGAAGCCATAGTGGGTGCCGACCAACCGATTTCCCGCCAGCGAAACCACGGTGTCCATCTCGAATGGAAACACTGCCGCCGACCCGACAGCCAGCAGCGCAGCCGATAACAGTATCCCGCTCACCGCGGCTATCAAGCCGAAGCGTCCGCTGTCGGGCACGATGGCAAGGGGAACGAATCCGGCGGCCAAGACGAGCATCCCAACCACCAGGGACCGTCCCGGTCCCCACCGGGCGGAAAACCAGCGCGTGATGCGCAGTTGGCCCCCGACGGCCACGAGTCCCGAGACGACGAATATCGATGCCACCAAAAGTGATTCAGCCTGCGGAGCCAAAACCGATGCGTGTAGTGGCAGGGCCAGATAAACCTGAAAAGACAGAACATAGGACCCGATCATTGCCGCGGCAAACAACAGAAACGGTCTGTTGGCCACGACGGCGCGCCAATCGTCGAGCACCTTAGTCTTCTCCGATGAGGCAGCATTGTGCTGCGGGAGGGCGAATAGTTGTGCCACAGTCAGGAGCGCAAAGACGATAGCGGCGCTGGCAGCGGTGACTCGGAAGTCGAGAGTCATCAACGCCAGTCCCACCAGTGGGCCGGCAAGTATGCCAGCCTGGTAGAAGATGTTGAACACGGAAAACGCCTCGACGCGCCGATCCTCGGAATCCGTGGCCAGATAGGCCCGAACCGCCGGATTAAACAATGCACCGGCGAAACCTGTTGCGGCAGATGCAATCAGAACGAACGGCAGCGATTCGGCAACGACCAGCAGTGCGAACCCAACGGTACGCAGCAGGCAACCCGCGACGATCAGCGGTTTATAACCCAGCCGATCTGCCAGCGTGCCGCCCACGATGAACATGCCCTGCTGAGAGAAGTTGCGCACCCCGAGGACCAACCCAACTGCCCACGCGGCGAGACCAAGGGGCCCGGCGAGATAGCCGGCCAGATAGGGCATCAACATGTAGAAGCCCAGGTTGATGCCGAACTGGTTGATCATCAGCAGTCGGCTCGGCCAACCGAAGCTGCGGAATTGCGACACAAACGTTCTCACGGCGCCATCGCCACCGGATCGACCACCTGTGCACAGCGGGTCCAAGAGCGCACCACTTGTTGGCTGGGATGGTCGACGACGGCCGGCGCCACGGGAGGCGCCAGGTCGACGAGACCATGGGCGCGGCAATAGTCGTCGTTGTAAATGGTGTCGAAGTAGCGTTGCGGGCCGTCAGGAAACACTGCGGCGATCTTCGTGCCGCGTTGATAGGTCCGCGCCGCCCAGCCAGCCACTAACGCCACCGCACCTACGCTCCATCCCCCGCTGACGTACTGTTTGGCGGCCAGGGAACGGCAGGCCCAGACCGCCTCAGCCGGCGCCACCCAGTGCACCTCATTGAACGCGCGATATTCCACATTGCGGGGGTAAATACTCGAACCCAGTCCTCGCATCAACCGCGTCGCAGCGGGCTGACCGAAGATCGTCGAACCCACGGTGTCGACGCCGATCAACTGCAAATCCGGATTAAATTCACGTAGCACTCGCGCCACTCCAGCGGAATGCCCGCCGGTGCCGACCGAACACACCAAGACATCGATGTCTCCCAATTGATCGTGTAACTCCAAGCCCAATCCACGATAGGCGTCGACGTTGTCGGGGTTGTTGTACTGATCGGGATACCAGGCGTTCGGCTCAGTCGCGACAATTTCCGTGACACGGTCTCGGCGCGCCTGTTGCCACCCGCCTTCGGGATGAGGTTCAGCCACCACGTCAACCTCCGCACCGTAGGCCGACAGCATCCGCTGGATGATGGGCTCCAAACCGGGATCGGTGACGAGCGTGACAGGATGCCGATAGACGGTGCCGGCCAACGCCAAGCCTAATCCTAGTGTGCCACTCGTCGATTCGACGACGCGGCCACCCGGGCGCAAATCCCCGCGGGCCCGGGCACGCTCCACCATGTGCATTGCCGGTCGGTCCTTCATTCCGCCAGGGTTGAATCCTTCGAGTTTGGCCCAAAAGCCGCGCCCATCATCGTTGAACGGCGCGGAGATCCATAACGTCGGCGTATTTCCCACCAGTGTTTCGAGCCGGTGGTTTCGGACCGAACCCTGATGACGTGTGCTGTGGATTCGAGGGTGAACGGATAAGACATGATTCATGTGATTTGTCGCTTCTGAGTCGGAGCCGCGGGCCAGCCGGCACACGGCAATGTTTGAGTTGCCAGCGAACGTCGACCAGCCCAAATCGAACGCGGGCGGGTCTTGCACTAGCAGGTCAGCGACGTGTGATACACAGTCGGGTCAGCCGCTGCTGACCCGAAAGCGGTACTGAAGGACCACCAGGCGGGCCACGCACCAACATCGCGCCAGTACCGGCGCCTACACTCAGCGCGACCGCGAGTGCGCTAACGAGGCCGAGTGCAATGCCGAGTTTTGTCACCCTCGGTAGCACCGCCGCGGCGAGGCCTTCGTGCGCATATGTGATGGATGAGTCTGCCAAGTGCGGGTGGTCCACGTCGTAATGCAAATGGCCGACGAAACCAGCAAACTCAGAAGCCGCAGCCGAAACCGTCGCATGAGGCCCATGAACTGGAGGCGCATCCGACTGCGAGAAAGCGCAATGCGTGACGACGACGAGCATCCACGACGCGACTGCCAACACAACAAGTTGGCCCAGGCGCATCTTGGTGCGAACGTCGCGTCTCACAATGATGCCCACTCTAACAGCACCAGCGCATTCCACGGCGCGGGCGCAGAGTCGAGTCCTTGTCGTTACCGCACCGCGATGGTTGCGGCCCCGGTATCGTCCTTCACACAATGCGCTCAACACAGAGCACAGGAACACGCTGGCGCGCAGACCAACTCAACAGTCAGCGCAGTCCTTCGCTCTGATGGCACCGCCTCATCAAAGCTGGTCATCTACTATTTCACTACGTACTACCCCTGCATAAGGCGCGAGGACAGCAAACCATGACGGTTAGTCAATACGCCGATAAGCAAGAGACTACGGCCACGCCCGGCGAGCCCGCCGGGCTGATGAAACTATGACCGACGTCACAGGCGGCCGGCTTGAGTTCGCATCGCAACTGCCTTCAGAGCGGTCGACCAATCCCCGAGCTGAGCACCCTGGGTTGCGCTTCTATTGCGGCACGAACCGCACAAGATGCAGGCAATTCATCTGCAAAGTCAAGGATTCTGCGCCGTGCATCCGGAGCCACGTAATACGCACGGGGGCGTTGACGAGGAGGCATGCGACCACGCGATGTGCGGCGGCTAAGACGACCAATAATGGAGACGCTCTGTTCCAGTCTCATCCCGAGGTGGGCATCATGCTTGGGATCTACCGCCTTGGCGTAACGGGCACTGAGTTCTTACAGGCCTCCAGCCCGCTCGCTTCGCTCGCTCAGTCCTCCTGTCGCAGACGCCTGGCCATGCAACTGCGACCGGGTGCGGATGGCAGGCGTCGGCTGAGCAGTGCAGTCAGGTCTCGTAGTTGAGGGCGGTCATCATGCCGGCCTCTTGGTGATATGTGTTGTGGCAGTGCAACATCCACCCTCCTGGGTTATCAGCGACGAATGTCACGGCCAGCCGTTGCATCGGCAACACGATGACCGTGTCCTTGCGGGCGCCAGGGCGACCGTCGTGACCGACGACTTCAAAAGTGTGACCGTGCAGGTGCATCGGATGCCACATCATCGACATGTTGTTCAATACCAGGGTGACCCGCTGATCTTGCTGGACCGCAAGGGGGCGGGTGTCGACAAACGGCCGACCGTTGATCATCCAGTCGTAGTTCATCATGGATCCATTCAGGTCGGCAGGCAACGTCACGTCGGCGCGGTCCTGCGCCAACGCGACGGCAGGCTCCGCGGTGAACTGACCTATCGTGCCGATCCTGCGCGCCAATTCCGCAGGCTTGAAATCCAGCGGCGGCGGCGAACCGGCGCCAGTGATCAACAGTGCCCGTGCCGCGGAGCTCTTCCCCTCGGCGGCGGCGACGAGGGGGAAGACACCGTCACCCGCGGTGATGACGACGTCGTATCGCTCCCCCATCCCGATCAGCACGGCATCGACCTCCCGTGGCACAACCGGGAAACCATCGGTGTGGGTAACCATCATCGGGTGACCGACCAGCGCCACGCGGAATGCGGTGTCGGAACCGGCGTTGATGATGCGGATGCGTATTCGTTGGCCGGGTCTTGCTCGGAAAGTGCTGGGGGCCTGTGGGATACGGCCATTAGCCACATAGTAGGGGTAGGTGACGTCGCCGGCGTCACCCCCGAGGAGGTCGCTACGGCCCACTCCGCCCACGCCGGGAACCATGTCGTCGGACTCACCCATCGAGGGCATGCGGTGGGCGGGCCCAGGCATATCGCGCAGACCGTCATAAATCTGCTGGGGGCTCGAGCCGATTCCGTCGGTCCAGTCGTCGAGAATCACGAGCCATTCGGCGTCATAGTCGCCGGGGTCCGCTGGGTCGTCGACAATGATGGGGAAGTAAAGCCCAGTGTCGGCGTCCAGACCGGTGTGTGGATGCGCCCAGTAGGTGCCCGGATGCGGAACCGAGAATCGATAGGTGAACTCGCCGCCGGCCCCGATATCCGGAGTGGCCGGAGCCGCGCCGTCCATGTCGTTGCGTAACGCAATGCCATGCCAGTGCACTCCTGTGGCGCGATTCAATCGGTTACGCACTGTCACCGCCAACTCGTCGCCCACGCCGGCCCGTAGCAGCGGGCCCGGCACGGCATCGTTATATGCGACCGTCTCGGCGAGTGCACCGCCGAGGTCGACATTCGTGCGCTTCGCGGTCAGCGTCGCGCTGACAGTGCGACCGCTGTGCGGCCGGCGCGCTTCTGCGGCTGCGACCGCGCCGCCACGCTCGGTCCCTTCCGTGCGACTCCCGCAGCCGATTAAAGCCAGGCCAGCCGCAGCGGTGACGCCTAAAAACCTCCGCCTGTTGAACCCGCCGTTATGCGGTGCTACTTCATGCATGGCGCTCATGTTGTCCGACACTGGCGAGGAGCCTGTCATCGGGACCTCCTTTCAATGTCACGGTCTACCCGCGTACATACCGAATCGATGGAGTTCTTATAAAGTTTCGTTGAAGTCTGCCCACGGCTGCCTTGTTGTTTCTCGCACAATGACGCCATTGAAGACAACAAGTTTGCGACTCCTAATCAGCATGAAAAGCTACCGAATATCCTCGCTTCACCTACATAAGCAGGATATTCGGTCGCAAGGACGCCAGAGATGGCGAAGGGGCGAAGCTCCCCGGCGAGAGTTCGGACGACTGTGACAAGTTGATCTACTGCCTATCTAAGTACTTAGTAGGCTGATAGCCTGAAACAGCGCTCCAATGTCAGGACGAGTCCGTGAAGAAGGCACTATGACGACGAACCTTAAACCAGTACAACGACTTCTCTTGGCCGGTGGAATATCGGCCATTGTGGCTGCCGCACCGGTGCTCGTCGCTGCTGGGGGTCCGACCAATTATTCTGTGACCTCGATGGGCCCGTGCTTCAACGGCGAGGAAGTAGACGTCTTCACTGGAAGCTGTGTTCCCCACTTGGCGCCCAGATCGCCCTATGCCTCGATTCCTGGCAATCCGCAGGTTCCAAGTGTCCGCGGCAGGCCGTGCACAACGATCCCGGAGTGCCAAGCCCTGGAGCGACAGCAGGGCGGGCCGTTGCCTCCGCGGCCGGTCCCGCATGTCAAGGAAGGGCACGACCCGACGGGTGTCAGCCAGCACCCGTAGATTATGACCGGTGAGGCGAAATACGTCTCGGCCACGCGGGACCCGTTGAATTCGTTACTGCAGTCTCCCGCGAACGGCGTTGAGGCACTGATGCCCCCGAACATCGCTGACCGGCTCAACGCGCCACTTCCTGATACTCAGCGTGGACCTGGCCGCGTCTTCGCTCCAAGCTAGGTGTTCGACTACCTATCTGCATCGGGTTAGGTTCGGGCGCAACTTGATCTGGGAATTACGGGGGCAGCCTGGACTCAAAGAAAACGTACGTCTTGTGCGGACTCGAGAAGGTGTTTGCCGGTGCCGAAGGACCGCCACAGGCGCTGCGGCTCGACAAGGGAACGGAGATGGTTTCCCGAGCGCTGCAGCAGTACTGCGGCGGCAGCATCGCGATCAACCTACATTGCGCCCCGTTGTCCGTGGATGACTGATGAAATCGAAGCATTCAAAATCGCCTACGCACTGAGTGCCTCAACCGCAGCCACTGAAACACGCTGCTGGAGGCCCGCCCGGTCACCGGGGACTTCAAGCACGAGCACAACCACCGTCACCGGAACCTGGCGCTGGGTGTCGGATGCCGGCCGAGGACGCCGCGGCGTGCAGGTGCACCAAGCCCGGTGGCCTGCGGGCATCAACTGAACCTGGCTCAACCAATCCGACTCTGAGACCGCGTGGAATCAGAATCGGAGACTTGCCGAGGCTGCAGACGCGGATTCGCGTCCGGCTTGGTCTTGGTGACGATGACGTATTGGTTATGCGTGTTGCTCGGCCCTGATGCGGTGATGTTGGCGCTGCTCAGCACCCTTAGCGATGATTCTGCGCCGCCTAATCTTAGCCGCCGAGAACGCCGTTGGGGCACCACCCGCCAACGCGCTCGGTGTGGTCGCCATCGCGAATGGCCCAACGGTGCAGTACGGGCCAGTAGCGGACACGATTCCACATGCCCATGGTTGGTCGGCCACCCGTGAATTCGATCGTCAGAGCCGAGTACTCATGATGTCCGTCGACCCAGTCGGTCTCCTTTGAACAAAACTTCACAGGACCTCCATCGATTTGCGGCATATCGCAGCGGATGGTGGAACCGTAGGAGGGCCGATGAATATGGTTCGTACCAAAAGTCTTTGGTCGCGACAGGGCCGGTCGGCACGCCTGGCTGCTGCCGTCCGACTCCCAAGGTTGCAATCCCACCACTGGTCAACGCCGCAGCTAAACCGCGACTCTGTCACAACAGCGTGCGGCGCCCACCGACGCTGCGTACCAACACAGGCGGGCGCACTGTGCATGAGGTCATCGCATCAGGGGTCAGCTTCCCAATCGACGGACTCCGGCCGCCACCGCTGCAGCGGGCCAGGCGCCGCCTGCGCGATGTACAACCAATTGGCCTCCCTACCTTCCGGACGTCGTTGCAACAAGATCGCGCAAATTCAGTACGAAGAGGACGATTCGAATCGCCATCATCATCCATATCGGGCGGCACACCTGAACCTCGGCGGCGCCATCGCCGAAACGGAAGAAGATAGACGACGCGCCAGCACCGGCGCGACGGCCAGTGTCGTTTCCGCTTTGCCAACCGGTCACGCAAAGACAAGCGGCCGCAGATCGCAATCGGCGCCAGCTCATGCACCTCGCCCAACTCGAATGCGGAAGCGGCGCACCATGTTCAAGTTCATTCCAATTGTTGGTGGAGCCGCGGCTACCGCCGCAGCATCTGCCCTGTTCATGATGCCCAGTATCGCATCGGCTGCACCGGTGCTGGTGGGGAAAACGTATGCCGAAGCGGCGGCGATCATCGCGCAGCAGGGCGGCACGGCCATCGTCGCTTCCCGGGTGGGCGATCAGCTGTCTCTGAATGAGTGCATCGTGACCAGCGCGATGGACGCTTCGTTTGTTAGGAATCGTGTGTATCCGACCGGACCCGGACGAACCGGGCGTCGAAGCAACTACCTCGCGGTCACCAACGAGACTCTGCTTCATCTCAACTGTAACGCGCGAGTCGCTTCGGCCACCACGCCGGGGAATTCGGCAGCAAGCCCCGAGGGGCGCAAGGCCAAGCAAGAGCGTGAATCGCAGGCGGGGCGGCGTACTTCCACCGGCCAGTAATTGTGCACGCAGACTAGGGAGAACGTCCAGGTTTGTTGCCCGCTGCGGGTTTGCGCGCCGCACCGATAGGTGCTGTGCGTATGGCAGGCGAGCGGGTGTAGGAGCCCAACTCGAGCTATGGCACCGTGTGCAAGGGGTCGACGACCGTGGCGCACCTAGTCCAAGAGGTCACGACTTGCTGTGTGGGATAGTCAATCACCGTCGGCTGCGGCGGCGCGGTGGTAAGCAGCAGTTTGTGGTTTTGGCAGTAGGCGTCGTTGTAGACGGTGTCGAAGTAGCGTTGCGGTCCGTCGGGAAATACCGCGGCGACCGTCGCATCAACCGGGACGGTGCGCGACGCCCAGCCTGCGACCAGTGCGACCGCACCCACGCTCCAGCCTCCGGTGACGTAATGGGTGGCTGCCAGTGTGCGACACGCCCATACCGCCTCGGCCGGCGCCACCCAATGCACCTCGTCAAACGCCGCGTAATCGACGTTGCGGGGATAAATGCTCGAGCCCAGTCCACGCATCAAGCGGGGTGCAGCTGGCTGACCGAAGATGGTCGATCCGATGGTGTCCACTCCGATCAGGGTTAGTTCAGGTTGGAACTGTCGCAGCACCCGCGCGATGCCCGCGGAGTGGCCGCCCGTCCCGACTGAGCACACCAGCACGTCGATCGTTCCTAACTGGGCTGCTAGTTCCAGCGCCAGCGATCGATACGCATCGACGTTGTCAGAATTGCTGTACTGGTCGGGATTCCACGCGTGGGGATCGTCGGCCAGCAGTTCGCTGACCCGGTCTTTGCGCGCCTGCTGCCATCCGCCGGTGGGGTGTGCTTCGGTCACTACGTCCACCTCGGTGCCGTAGGCGCGCAGCATCGAGAGCATGTTCGGCTCCATGCCCGGATCGGTGACGACGGTGACCGGATGCTGGTACATCACACCGGCCAGCGCCAGACCCAGTCCCAAGGAGCCGCTTGTCGATTCAACGATGCGCGCCCCGGTGCGCAGATCTCCGCGCACACGGGCGCATTCCACCATATGTAGGGCTGGGCGGTCCTTCATGCCGCCCGGATTGAATCCCTCGAGTTTGGCCCAAAACCCGCGGCCTGCAGAGGTGAGCGGGTCGGAGATCCGAACCACCGGAGTGTGTCCCACCAGAACGTCATGCGTGAGCCCGGGCATGCTTCGCGCCGCCGGCCTCGAAGGCGACCGGCTCACCGCCGGCCCGCCGCCGGCGGGGGCTTGACGCAGTGGCCGCTGTCGTGGGCGGCCGCGGACCACCCGAAGCGAGTTTCGTCGTGGCGGTTGACTGTTGCGAAGAGCGCGGCGGCCGCCACGATGATAAGCACCCACAACGCGGCCAAGACGGCGGTGATCAACACCAAGTCGTCTGCCGCGACGCCGTCGCGGTTGAAGAACTCCGGATACCACTCCACGTCGATTGGGCCTCCCTTCCGGTTCCAGAGTCTTCGGCTTGTTCGGCGAATCGATGGAGGTTGTGTGAAGATTTGTTGAAGACCGGCGCGATGATGCTGCTTGTGACGGTTCCGGTGCACGATGGACACCATGAACGGCACGGCAGGTGAGGCGCGTGGGCACGATCAGGGCTATCGGGCTTTGGTGGTCGATGATGAAGCGGCGCTCGCCCGAATAGTGGCCACATATTTGGAGCGAGAACATTTCGACACCCGGATCGCCGACAACGGAGAGGAAGCGGTGATCCTGGCCCGCGAGATCGATCCCGACGTGGTCGTTCTCGACCTGGCGTTGCCGGGCATGGACGGTTTGGAAGTGTGCCGTCGGCTACGCAGCTTCTCTGACGCCTACGTGGTGATGCTCACCGCCCGTGACACCGAAATAGACACCATCGTGGGCCTGACAGTCGGTGCCGACGATTACATCACCAAGCCGTTCAGCCCGCGCGAGTTGGTGGCCCGCATCCGCGCCATGCTGCGGCGACCCCGCTCAGCGGCCGGTGTCGGTGTTCCAGGTACCGCTACTAGTGATGGCCTACCGCCGTCGCGGCAATTCGGGTCGTTGAGCATCGATGTCGCGGCACGCGAAGTTTTGATCGACGACGAGCCGATTAACCTGACCCGCACTCAGTTCGACGTGCTGGCGGCCTTATCAGCGCGCCCCGGCGTGGTGCTCAGCAGACGCCAACTACTCGAAACGGTGCGCGACGGGCCGTGGGTGGGCAATGAGCACCTCATCGACGTCCACATCGGTCACCTACGCCGCAAACTGGGCGACGATCCGGCCGCACCGCGCTACGTGCTGACGGTGCGCGGGGTCGGTTACCGGATGGGTAGCGGTCAATGAGCCGCCAACGGGTGCCGAAAGGTTCATGGATCGGCGGCTGGCGGTCGCCGGGAATCGGGGTTCGACTGCTGGTGGCCCAGGGCATGGTGTTGCTCGCCGGCGCGGTCACCACCTGGGTGGTGGCCGCCGTGGTGGGGCCACCGCTGTTTCGCGAGCACCTGCATCAGGCCGGTGTTGCCGACAACTCCGCCGAACAGATGCATGCCGAAGAAGCTTATCGATACGCCACCGCTTTATCGGTGGGCGGTGCGTTGGCCGTCACGGCGCTGGCCGCCCTGGCGGTCAGCTGGTACATCAGCCGGCGCCTGCAACACTCGGTCACCGAAGTCGCTTCAGCGGCAACCGCAGTCGCCGACGGCCACTACACCATCAGGGTGGTTCCCCCCCAGCTTGGGCAGGACTTCGACGCATTGGCCGAAGCGTTCAATCAGATGGCGGCGCGACTCCAGGCCGTCGATGCCACTCGCCGCCAACTGTTTGCTGACCTTGCTCATGAACTCCGCACACCGGTGTCCGTTCTGCAGGCCTATATGGAGGCCATCGAGGACGGTGTCGAGGCCTTGAGCCCGGCCACCATCGCCATGCTGCGCGATCAGACGCGCCGGCTGGTGCGCTTCGCCGAGGACACGGCCGCGCTGGCCCAGGTCGAGGAGATCTCCGCGTCGGTAACATTCACCGATGTCGACCTCGAACAGCTGGTGGCCACCACCGTGGACGCAGCGGCCGAGCGCTACCGCGCCAAGGGCGTGTCGCTATCCACTCACTTACCACCGCGGTTGCCGCCCCTGTGGGGCGATGCGCAGCGACTCGCCCAGGTCCTAACCAACCTGCTCGCCAACGCCTTGCGCCACACAGCCGAACAGGGACATGTCGAAGTTCGTCTCCACACCGATCACCGCCAGCTCACTCTCACTGTCAGCGACACCGGCGAAGGCATCGACGCCGAACACCTGCCGCACGTATTCGAACGATTTTACCGGGCCGGCCCCACCCGCACCCGCAAGCACGGTGGCGCCGGCATCGGCTTGGCGATCGCCAAGGCCTTAGTGGAGGCGCACGGCGGCTCCATCCGCGCCAGCAGTTGCGGACCGGGCACCGGAAGCACCTTCACCATCGTGCTTCCGCTGCCCGTCTCTACCCGCATCACCCCCGATGTCGCCGACAAGCCTTCCCGACGACCACCGGCACACACAACAGCAGCGACGTAGCGTCCATCCACGCCAGGTACACCCAACGCAACTACGCCTTGATCAATTCTTCATCGAACAGCGAAGCAATACATATACTTCCACCCAAGGCTGGTGGGGCCTGAGTAAAACTTCCAGAGCCGGATACGAGTGCTGTGCGGTCGCCGCGAGTCGCGACCCGTACATATTCATCTTGAATACGAAAGGACCGCGTGTGCAGCACAAGCGAATCATCACCGTTGGCGCCGCCGCGATCGCTGTGACCGTGACTTTGAGTGCCTGCAGCAACTCAGACAACAGCGGTGACACGGCAGCGACCACGCCGGTCACAACACCAACATCGACATCGGTCAACGGTGCTGGGCAGGCCAGCCACAATCAGGCCGATGTCACTTTTGCTCAAGGCATGATTCCGCACCATCAGCAGGCCATCGAGATGAGCGACATGGTGTTGGCCAAGGACGGCATCGACCCGCAGGTGGTGGAGTTGGCCAACGAGATCAAGGCCGCACAAGGCCCTGAGATCGAGCAGCTGCAAACCTGGCTGCGCGAATGGGGAGTCGCAGCAACGCCACCGACCGGCCCGATGCCCAATATGCCCGGCCATGACATGGATGGGATGATGTCCGAGCAGGACATGGCCGCGCTGCGGGACGCACAGGGTGTCGAGGCCTCCAGACTGTTTCTGACGCAGATGATCGAGCACCACGAGGGCGCTATCAGCATGGCTCGGACCGAAGTCGACAGCGGTCAATTTCCCGCCGCAGTCGACATGGCGCGCTCCATCATCTCCTCACAGCAACAAGAAATCGACTCCATGCAGCAACTCCTTCAACAGCTGTAGGAACACAACCTGCGACTAAGATCCCGTCCAGCCGACGTCGCCGTGCGGCGACCCCAGCGGGCGAGGGGGACATCGCCAGGTTGCCAGCCCGCGCCCGTGACCGGTTTGCCGCAGGCCGGGGGGTTCACCGCGGAAAGGGAATACCGATCACCATCAGATTCCCGGCTTATGCCGTATCGCTGACGGCGGCCGTGCTCGTGGCCGCCTGCTCAGCCGGGCCGGTCGACACGGTCGCGCAGCCGCCACGCATAGGCCACATCCACGGGCTGGCCATCAATCCATCCGACCAGTCCCTTTACGCCGCAACGCATTACGGGCTGTACCGGTTCGGCCGCGACGGTGCTCCGGAGCTTGTCGGCGGCCACACCCATGACTTCATGGGGTTCACCGTCATCGGCGCTGATCACTTCTTGGCCAGTGGGCACCCCGGCGCCACCGATCCCGGACAGCTGCCGCACCTCGGTCTGATCGAAAGCACCAACGGGGGCCGGAATTGGACGAACCGATCGCTCCCCGGGGAGGCGGACTTCCACTCGGTGCAATACCGACACGGCCGAGTGTATGCCTACGACAGCCTATCCGGACGCGTGATGATCAGCGCCGGCGAGGACGGGTGGGACCGCCGCGCCGAGATTGCCGCCCTGAGCATCGCCGTGTCACCGACCAACCGCGAGGAAATCCTGGCCACCACAGCGGAAGCGGGTTTGATGCGCAGCCTTGACGGCGGCGCCACTTTCACCACCACACCAAGCGCTTCGCCGCTGGTCTATCTCGGGTGGCCCGACGACGGCCCGCTCATCGGTGTCGATCCGGCTGGAACTCTGCGCTCCAGCCTTGACGGGACCACATGGAAATCCCGACACGCGCTGGGCGAAAGCCCGCAGGCACTGCTGGCCGCTGGCGACGGACAAGTCGTCGTGGCCACTGACTCGATGATCTACCGCTCCACAGACAACGGAACCACCGCCCAGCCATACCGGCGAATGGCCGAGCACACCTCACCGAACGGCTAACCTGGCCCGTTTCGGGAAACCGATGAAGGATAGGGATCGATCATGACCGAGCACCACCACACCCACCTAGGTGATGAGACCTCCGTCGCCGACACGGTATCGCCACCGCCACCGCATGACCATGATCACGGCGATCACGGGGGCCATGCGCATGTGGCGGAGTTTCGCAAACTGTTCTGGACGATGCTCGTTTTGGCGATCCCGACCGTCGCAGCCTCTGGGATGTTCGCGTCGTTCATCGGCTACCCGATCCCCGACATCACCGGTATCGACTGGGTGTCGCCGGTGCTCGGCACGGTGATCTACATCTGGGGCGGTCGGCCGTTCCTCGTCGGCGCGGTGAGCGAAATCCGTTCGCGGACTCCGGGGATGATGCTGCTGATCGGCCTGGCGATCACCGTGGCGTTCCTGGCGTCTTGGGCGGCGACTCTCGGCATAGTCGGCCATGAGCTGGACTTCTGGTGGGAAATGGCACTGCTGGTAGTGATCATGTTGCTCGGGCATTGGCTGGAGATGCGGTCGCTGGCGCGCACCACCTCGGCACTCGACTCGCTGGCTGCCTTGCTGCCAGACACGGCCGAACGTGTCGAAGGTGAGCAGGTGGTCACGGTTTCCCCGGCGGAGCTGCGCGTCGGCGATGTCATCCTCGTGCGGCCCGGCGCGAGCATTCCCGCCGATGGCGAAATCATTGACGGCGCTGCCGAGGTCGATGAATCGATGGTGACCGGCGAATCGCGCACCGTACGCCGCGAACCCGGTGACCATGTCGTCGCGGGTACCGTCGCCACCGACTCAGGGCTGCGGGTACGTGTCACCGCGATCGGTGACGACACCGCCCTCGCCGGAATTGAGCGCCTTGTCGCCGACGCGCAGAATTCGTCGTCACGGGCCCAGCGTATCGCCGACACGGCCGCGGGCTGGCTGTTCTGGTTCGCGCTGGGCGCAGCGGCCCTCACAGCCGTCATCTGGGGAATGCTGGGGCATCCCGACTATGCGGTGATCCGCGCCATCACCGTGCTCGTCATCGCCTGCCCGCACGCTCTGGGCCTAGCGATCCCGCTGGTCGTGTCCACCGCAACCGAACGAGCCGCCCGTGGCGGTGTGCTGATCAAGGACCGACTGGCGCTGGAGAGCATGCGTACCGTCAGCGTGGTTCTGTTCGACAAGACCGGCACGCTCACCAAGGGTGAGCCTGCCGTCATCGAGATCGCCGCGACGACCGGCAACACCGACGACGAGGTCCTTCGCTTGGCCGCCGCCGCCGAATCCGACAGCGAGCACCCACTGGCCCACGCGATCGTCGCGGCCGCCCGCCAGCGGGCAATGGACGTCCCGTCATCGGCGGACTTCACCTCATCACCGGCCGTTGGGGTCACCGCGACAGTCGGCGGTCGGCAGGTACGGGTCGGCGGTCCCCGGCTGCTCGAGGAAACCGGCCTCGCCGAGACCGCCCAGACGCGGGCATGGCACGACGACGGCGCCACCGTGCTTCACGTCGTGGTGGACGGCGCCGTGATCGGCGCACTCAAGCTTGCCGACGCGGTGCGCCCCGAATCCCGGCAGGCTGTGGATGCGCTACACCGGCTCGGAATGCAAGTCGCAATGATCACCGGTGATGCAGAACCCGTCGCACATGCGGTGTCCGACGAACTCGGCATCGACCGATACTTCGCCGAGGTGCGTCCAGAGGACAAGTCGGCCAAGGTCAGTGAACTGCAATCCGAGGGACTCAAGGTTGCCATGGTCGGTGACGGCGTCAACGACGCACCGGCGCTCGCGCAGGCCGACGTCGGCCTTGCGATCGGTGCCGGCACAGATGTGGCCATCGCGTCGGCGGGTGTGATCCTCGCCAGCTCCGATCCACGCTCAGTGGTTTCGGTGATCGAGCTGTCGAAGGCGACGTACCGCAAGATGAAGCAAAACTTGTGGTGGGCCGGAGGATACAACCTGATCGCGGTGCCGCTGGCTGCTGGCGTGCTCGCGCCGGTCGGCTTCGTCATGCCGATGTCGGTCGGTGCGCTGCTGATGTCGCTGTCGACGATCATCGTCGCGCTCAACGCACAGCTGTTGCGTCGACTCGATCTGCGCCCAGAGACCGCGGTCCGAAGCGTGCTGGGCGATACCGCCGCCGGCACTCACATCGACAGCCGAACCGTCGTGCACCAGTGACGCCGCAGCCCATCTCGGTCCGGCCCTCTGACGCCTCGATCTGATCCCATCGACCGGCCCTCCTTGCCTCCGCCCTTCCATTGCGACCGGTAGACGCACAGGATTACATGTGTTTCGGCGGGGCGACCAATGCCATCTATTCCGCGAAAGACAGTGTGCACGAAGCGGGAACGGTTCGATTCTGTTTCCTGAAAGGTCTTTCGTCATCTGATCGTGGACCTTTGACTCTGGGCCCACAGCCAGGTCGGGTCATATCGTGAACTGTGCCGGAAACTCGGTGATTCGCATCTAGAAAGGACCCAAGATGCGATCTTACTTCCGCAACCTGTTTGTGGCCGTCGCGGCGGCCGCCACCATCGGCGCTTCGGCAGCAATCAACGCTCCTTCGGCTGGGGCGGCTCCGCAGGACTGCCAGGCGTCATCTCCAGGAGTTCACCAATGCACCTCGCCAGGTCATGCTCAGATCCATGTGCCTCCACCGCCCGCACCGCGCTACCCCAACTTCCAAACCGGCCCTAATGGCGGACCTCCTCATCTGCCGTGGATCGGATAAGACTCCCAACTGCACCAGGCGGCACCGTTAAGGGTTGAATCGAAGCATCTTGCACTCGGTCTGATGACGAGCGCCGCGCCTTGGCGGGCTGTGGGGCGACACCCGACCGGTTCGCACCACGCGAATCAACATTGAAATGTCCGATCAGCGAAACGAAGAGCCGCAAAAGGCCCGCAATACTCCCCCGGAAATTTCATGCCCATCGATCGCACGCTTATTGTCTGATCGCTCAATGACCGTGACTGTTCCCGGATTCTGTTTCGCTGCCACTAGACGGCGCCGGAATATTCAGCGTGGTCGGCAGGGAACCGCCTCCTGCCGGGAGACGGGCAGAATAACTGACACCGTTGGGTTCTTCGCCAACCCTAATCGTTGCGACCACCGAAGACGTTGCCAAGTCGATGACGGACACAGTGTCGTCATAGGTGTTGGTCACCCATGCCCGCGTACCCGCGGGATCGATGATCACACCATGCGGTCCTGAGCCTGCCGTGACGGTGCTTCGGACCGTCATAGTCTGGGTATCGATCACCGACGCCGTGTGACCAGGCGCGTCTTCGGTACCTTGATTCGCGGAGACGACCGAGCGGTCGTCGGGGGTGAGGTAGAGCTGGACCGGAGCGTTCGGTACCTGTGCAGTAGCGACCACGGAGCGTGACTCCAAATCGACTTTCACCACCGCGGAAGGCTTTGTGACACCGGCGTAGGCGTACCGCCCGTCGCCGGTGACTGCGACCTGCGCCGGACCGGGTCCGACGGGCACTCTGCCCGCCGACGTGTCCGTGACTGGGTTGATCACATCCAGGGCCCCGGCCGAGGTGTTTGCCACCACGATCACCGAGCCGTCACCACTGGCCCGCAGGCCGTGCGGCATGCCGCCCAGCGTGATTCGTCCCACCGGCTGTAGCTGCCGGCCCTGATAAACCGACACCGTGCCGTCTCCTGCATTGGTCACATAGACTTTGCCGTTCGGTGCTTCCACAACATGCGCCGGAGCCGGACCGGTCGGAGCGATGGCCCTGACAGCGAATGTCGTCGCTTCAACCACTACCAGCAGATCGTCGCTTCCACTGACCGCGTACACCGCTGCCCCATCGCGACTGACTTGAACGTTATGCGGTTCTTCTATTCCCTTTAACGTGGTGAGCACCGCGTTGGTCGCTGCATCGATGACCGTAAGGCTGTCCCCATCCTCATCGGCCACCCACACTGAGCCAGCCTGCGCCGGTGCTGAATCCCGCGATGCGGCCGGCTGTTCAGAGGGACGGTCCCCTCCGCCCGAGCACGACGTCACCGCCACAGAAAGTACCGCGGCACCGAAGAATGCAGCCAGCCGAATTCGCCTCTTCCGGAAGCGCTTTTTCCGACCCCACAGCATGATCATGATGGACCGAAGGCATGGCGGCCATGTCGGGACCAACGATCCTGGTGCGCCGGTGGGCGGCCCGGCGAACGTCGGCACTTTCTCACTAGTCTCCCCGGTGCTCTCTTAGCAGCGCGAGTCGCCGACGGTACTCCTCGTCATCTAGCTCACCCCGCGCATAACGTTCAGCCAGCAGATCTTCGGCCCGGATGAAACTCTGGCCTGGGCTTGTCGGCGGCGTCGTGCGATTGGCGGTCAGGTAGCGCACGGCGAGTACCACCGCCGTGACGATCACCGCCCAAACCAGAACCATACCGATTGCCATCAGCATCCAGCCGCCCCACCCCCACCCGTCGTGCCACATCCCGCCCTCATCTCCGTAGATCACTGGTAAGACCTCACAAATCGATAATCTCGATGTTCATCATGCGCTTTCACGGAGTCAGACCGACAACAAGCGGCAGCCCGGTTCGCCAGTCGAATGAACACCGACCCGCAGAAACACTCCACCGCCTCGAATGCCGGCAGACCAGGCGTTGGTTTCTCCAGGGACTCGCGCGGAATCGCCGACCCGCTGACCGGTTCCATGTGCCTTGTTTCCGCTCGGTCCTACAGTTCGATTCACAACAAGGAAGTGCCACCTCCGGGCCCTCGATCACCTGCGTACCAACATGACTCGGATAGGCGGAACGGCTGGGGTGCCGAGCTAGGGAGAACGACGCCCCAGCCGTTCTCCGGACATACTATCGTAATTAGTAGATGAACGTCGACGGGCTAACGCTGCGAGTTCGGCGACGATGGCCACTGCGGCCATCTGCCGGTACCTTTCGGCGTCAATCTCCAGCAGTGATCTGGCCTACGGAACCGGTAGTCGAATCCGACGTGCCTCCAGCCGTTAGGACGTGGCGGACACATCTTCTAGCAAGCGCACAGCCCGGACATCGGCCCCCAGTCAGAAGGGATCTGGAAAGGCCGCGTCGACCGAAAGTGGTAGACCGACCTAGATGTAAGGCCGGCTAGACGTCCTGTACATCGCGGCACACCGGGATTACCCTGGAACACAGAGGCGTTCGAACGGCATCCGCGGAAGGAAACCACGATGCTCGGTCCGAGAGTTCGACCGGCACTTGTCGCAATCGCGATCGGCGCGGCCGGCCTATCCACAGCTGCCACCGCGCCCGCCTCGCCGCAGGGACCCTGCGATGACGTGCCTTACGTTGGTGTGTGCACGCCGCTGCCCGGTGCAACAGGAAAGCCGCCCCCGAATGCCAAGTCAGATCCGTCCCTGCACATCATCATCCCTAGCGCCCCGGGCGGCGGCAGCCATTGACGTCGACAACAACTGGGAATGCCCTGAACCAGTGGCTCTGGGGCAGGACGCCTCAAGGCGTGAGTTGAAGCAAGACTTTGCAGTCGACATGAGGTCACCTCGCCGCGCATCGCGCATTGCAGTCGTCGGTCGTTGACCAAGTGCGCAGCGGGGTATTGTTGAGCGATAGGACAATTCGCGCCGGTGTGGACTGCCTCCCGCACGATCCGGTCGCGGACCGCAGGAATCGACAACGGGTGATGTTCGGTCGTGCCCGGCTTCGTGATAACAGCCGACGCGTCGGCAAACGGCCGATACCGCGCCTCTCGCAGCTCGGCAAACTCATCCAGGAACCGGGTCACCCCTACTGCTCAACGTCGGCCACGGTAAATTTTAGGATCGGCCTTGGCCACCCGGTAAGCACATGCTTTAAGGCACGAACCGGACCCGCCGGCGCGGACCCAAAGCGGCAGGACTAGCCGGAACGGCGCTCACCGGGCACCTCCACTACACGCGATACGCATCGACGAAGCAACGGCCCTTCCCGCACCGGCGTTATGTTTTCCGCGTGGCTCAACCAGTCTTACGACCGCCTCCGAGGCCCTTCCGGCCGACAGCTCACTTCCCGCGTTCACTGGTTATCGAGCACCGCACTCCGGCAACATAATTCACAGATCACCGGACCGGGGGTCCTCACGAGTCCCCGCCACTATCTTGAAGGTTCCGCACCCCATACGCCGGGGAGTTCTTCAGGGCTCTCTCGCACCTCAAGGTCTTCAGCGCTTCTATGGCCTTCACCCTGATTTCGGGGACTCGACACTCCCTGCACCCCACCAGCGAGCGGGACCTCTAACGACGCCGCAGGCTTCGCGTCATGCTGCGGACCGCTCGGATGCTCGCCCTCAAGGTCTTTGGGGCTATCTCGTTAACGGTGTTTCCGGCGGTTTTCATCAGTAGGTTTCGGCTGCCGGGAATCGATCGCCGAAGGTA
>NZ_LZSW01000013.1:0-697 GCF_001665615.1 Mycobacterium sp. 852014-52144_SCH5372336 | reverse complement strand
AGATGTGTATAAGAGACGATCTTCGGTGCGCTGGCCCATGGTGGTCGGGTGGTGGTGGTGCCCGATGCGGTGGTGCGTTCGCCGGAGGATCTGCACGATCTGTTGGTCGGTGAGCAGGTCGCTGTGTTGAGTCAGACGCCGTCGGCGTTTTATGCGTTGCAGACCGCTGATGCGTTGTCACCCGAACGCGGGGATCAGCTCGCGCTGCAGACGGTGGTCTTTGGTGGGGAGGCGCTCGAGCCGCAGCGGTTGGCGTCGTGGTTGGAGCGTCATCCGGGGTTGCCGCGGATGATCAACATGTATGGGATCACCGAGACCACGGTGCATGCTTCGTTCCGCGAGATCGTGGCCGCCGATGTCGATGCTGCGGTGTCCCCGATCGGGGTGCCGTTGGCGCACTTGAGTTTTTTCGTGTTGGACAAGTGGTTGCGTCGGGTGCCCGCCGGTGTGGTCGGGGAGTTGTATGTCGCGGGTGCGGGGTTGGCGTGTGGGTATTTGGGCCGCCCGGATCTGAGTGCGACGCGGTTTGTGGCGTGTCCGTTCGCCGATGCGGGTGCCCCCGGGCAGCGGATGTATCGCACGGGCGACCTGGCGTCGTGGGGTGCTGATGGGCAGCTTCGCTATCTGGGGCGTGCTGATGACCAGGTCAAGATTCGTGGGTATCGCATCGAGTTGGGTGAGATTCAGGTCGCGTTGA
>NZ_LZSW01000012.1:0-11272 GCF_001665615.1 Mycobacterium sp. 852014-52144_SCH5372336 | reverse complement strand
GTGTTGACGAAGGACCCGACCAGCTCGTCGAGGGCAGGATCACGCCGCCCGGCGATCGGAAACCCAACGGCCACATCACTACTGGAGCTGAGCTTGAACAACAACGCCGCGAGTGCGGCTTGCACCACCATGAAGCTGGTCGCGTTGTGTTCACGGGCCAACGCGTTCACGCGCTGCTGCAGCTCGGACGCCCAATCCACCACGACCTTGGCGCCGCGCGAATCGGCCACGGCGGGATAGGGACGATCAGTAGGCAACTGCACCCGCTCAGGCAAGTCCGCCAAGGCATCCTGCCAATACGCCAGCTGCGCCCCGATCCGGCTGCCACTGTCGTCTAGATCACCGAACTGCGTGCGCTGCCACAACGTGTAATCCACATACTGCACCGCCAAAGGTGCCCACTGCGGAGCCCGCCCCGCGGACCGGCTCGCATACGCCACGCCCAAATCCCGCACCAACGGGGCAATCGACAAACCGTCAGCGGCAATATGGTGCGCCGCAGCCGCCAACACATGCTCGCCCTCGCCGATACGGAAAAGTGTTGCTCGCAGAGGAATTTCGGTCGCCAACTCGAACGGGCGCCGCACGAAGGCTCCGACGGCTTCCTTCAGCCGGTCTTCCGACCAACCACTGGCGTCGACGAGCTGCCAGTCCATGCGGGCCTCGTCGGCCGGCACCACCACCTGCCGAGGAACGCCCCCGACCGCCGGAAAAACCGTGCGCAGGCTCTCGTGCCGGCCGACCACATCGGCAAGCGCCGCGCCCAGAGCCGCGACATCCAGATGTCCGCTGAGCCGCAAGGCCACCGGCATGTTGTAGATGGGTGACGGCCCCTGCAGTTGATCCAAGAACCACAACCGGCTCTGAGCAAACGACAACGGAACCACCGCCGGCCGCTCGACCGCCACGAGCGGCTCCGCGGTCCCGTCCAAACCGATCCGCAAAGCCAGCTGCGCAACGGTCGGCGCCTCGAAGAGCACGCGCACGCCAAGGTGAGAATCGATCCCGGCATTGATCGCCGCGATCACACGCATGGCCAACAGCGAATCGCCGCCAAGGTCGAAGAACGAGTCGTCCACCCCGACCCGCTCCAGCCCGAGCACCTGAGCGAAGATGCCGGCCAAGAGTTCCTCGATGGCGTTGGAGGGAGGGCGGTAACCGTCGGAGCCCTGGTATTCGGGCGGCGGCAGGGCTCGCCTGTCGAGCTTCCCGTTGACGGTCAACGGCAGCGCCTCGATCACCACCACCGCGGCCGGAACCATGTAAGCCGGGAGCCGGTCAGCAAGTGCACTCCGTAACTTGGCCGGCTCGGCGGTGCCGGTGACGTAGCCCACCAACCGCTTGTCACCCGGTGTGTCCTCGCGGGCGATCACGACCGCCTGGTTGACACCGTCGAGCCCGGCCAACGCTGCCTGAACCTCACCCAGTTCGATGCGGTACCCGCGAATCTTGACCTGCTCATCTGCACGGCCCAAATACTGCAACTGCCCATCGGCGCCCCAGCGCACCAGATCCCCGGTGCGATACATCCGCTGCCCTGTTCCACCGAACGGGCACGCCACGAACCGCGACGCCGTCAACCCTGCGCGGCGCACGTAGCCGACGCCGACACCACGGCCCGCGAGGTACAACTCGCCGACCACCCCTGCAGGTACCGGCCGCAACCATTCGTCGAGGACGAAAGTTGTGCCGGTCGGCACCGGTGTACCAATCGGCACCACATCTGCACCAGGGGTCAGAGGTGCGCTGATCGCCGCGTAGATCGTGGCCTCGGTCGGGCCGTAGGCGTTGATCATCACCCGATCCCGCGCCCATCGGTCGACCACCTCGGTCGGACACGCCTCCCCGGCAACGACCAGCGCCGCGTGGTCCAGACCCTGTTCGGACAACATGCCGACGGCGGAGGGAGTCTGGTAGATGACGTCGACCCGCTCTGCCCTCAGCAGCTCATTGAGCTCATCAGGCGATCCCGCCACCGACTCGGGCACGATCACCAACCGGCTCCCGTGCAACAACGCGCCGAAGATCTCCCACACCGATACGTCGAACACGAGCGAGTGCCACTGTGACCAGGCCTGGCCCGGTCCGCCGGGAAGTGCGTTGGGCAAGGACTCGAGGACCTGCGTGACGTTCCCGTGCGTGATCGCCACGCCCTTCGGTACACCCGTGGTTCCCGATGTGTAAATCGTGTACGCGATGTCAGCGGAGGTCGGCTTGCGGGTTGCGGCTCCGAATTCCGCGTCACCGAATTCCGCGACATCGACGACGGGCACATTGGATCCTTCGATCCGGTCGCGTAGTTGCGCCGTCGCGACGGCGAGCACGGGTCTCGCGTCGGCCAACAGGAATGCCAGCCGTTCCTTCGGGACCGCCGGATCGATCGGCAGATACGCCGCCCCGGACTTGAGGATTGCGAGGATCGCCACAATGGCCTCGGCTGAGCGGGGAACGAACAGCACGACTGACTCGCCTGCGCGGGCACCGTTACCGATCAATACGTTCGCCAACCGGTCGGAGGCTTGGTCGAGTTCGCGGTAGGTCATCGTGCGACCCTCGAATGTCAGGGCCGCGGCGTCCGGTGTCCGCGTCACCTGCGCGGCGAATGCCTCGGGTATCGAAGCCGATGCCGCGGGTGACGCGCTCAGCACCGCCCGGTTGCTCCACTCGTCCAGCCGAACATGGTCGACCTCGTCGAGCAGATCGATCGACGACAGCCGCACGGTGGGATCGGCGACCATCGCCGACAGCACCTTCTGCAAACGCCCGATGAGCGATTCGATGCCGGTTTCGTCGAAGACTCCCGTGTCATATTCGACTCGCAGGCCGAGCTCGCCGCCCGGGAGAACCATCATGGCAAGCGGATAGTGGTTGAGTTCACGGCTGCTGACGTCGATGATCTCGAGGTCGCCGACCGCCGCCGTTGCATCGGTGTCGACCGGATAGTTCTCGTAGACGAACAGCGTGTCGAACAGTTGCTCGTGGCCGGTGGCACGGTGGATTTCACTCAGCGCCAGGTACTGATGCTCGAGTGTGTCGGTATAAGCATCTTGGAGCTGACCGAGCAGATCCACGGTGGTGGTCAGCGGGGTGACCACGACCCGCACCGGCACAGTGTTGATCATCAGGCCGACCAACGACTCCGCCCCGGGCACCTCGGCCGGCCGACCCGAGAGCGCGACACCGAACGCGACGTCGTGGTGACCGGTCAGCCACATCAGCAGTTGAGCCCAGGCGCCCTGCAGCACCGTGTTGACGGTGGTATGCCGCGAGCGGGCCAATTCGTTCAGCGCCTTGGTGGTCTCCTCGGGCACCCGGAACGATGCGACGGCACGCCGGCCGAGCTTCAATCGCCCATGGGGTGCGACGAGTGTCGGGGTGTCGAAGCCATCGAGCACCGCCCGCCACGCCTCCTCGGCGGCGGCATGGTCCCGATCGGCCAACCATGTGAGGAAGCTGCGGAACGAGGCTGGCGCGGGTAGCCGCTGCCCGTAGTAGCTCGCGAAGACTTCCTGCAGCAGGATGGGCAGCGACCACCCGTCCACGACAATGTGGTGAAACGTGAAGACGCATCGGTACTGTTCGGCTGCGGTGCGGATCAGCGCTACCCGGAAGGACGGGGGATTGGAGAGGTCGCAGACCGCGGCGCGGTCTTCGGCGCTCACCCGCTCGATCCGCTCCTCGAGATCAGCGTCTTCGGCCTCCAGATCGACGTAACGCCAGGCCGGCGCGGGATCGGCGGGAATGATCTGGACCGGCTCGTCGAACTGGGTCCAGAACCGGGCCGCCAGGTTGGGGTGCCGTTTGACGACCGCATGCACAGCGTCGCGCAGGCGGTTCCGGTCAACCGGCCCGGCCACAGAGACTGCCAGCTGGACCGCGTACAGATCACCGTCGGTGACGGACGCGCTGGAGTGGAAGAGCAACCCGTGCTGGACCGGGGTCAGCGGCAGCACGTCGTCGATGCGGTATCGATCACACAGTTCGTCTAGTTGCGGCTGGGACAGCCGGGCCGGCGCGATGTCGGAGGGAGTCAGTCCGCCTCCGCCGGCGCGCACATGCGCGCAGATGCCTGCCAGCGCGTCGAACCACAAGCCCGTCAGCCGGGCTACCTGAGCCCGGTCGAGCGCCGAGGGCACCCACAACCAATTCGCCTGTAGGCGCAGACCGCCGTCCGCCTCGATGGTGGCGGCCGTTAGATCCAAAGTGTGCATTAGTGGCATGGGCACCGCGGCGGTCACTGCGCCGACAGACTGCAAGCCGTCCTGGTCGACCCGCCAGAGTTCAGCGGACAGCTCGGCGGATTGACTCAATCGCCCCAGGTAGTTGAATCCGATGAGCGGGTCGTCGCCGCCAAGGTCCACATCGTCATTCAGGTAGCGCAGCAGACCGTAGGTCAAACCGTCGGGAATCGCGCGTAGTTGTTCCTTGGCCTCTTTGAGCAAGACCCCTAGTGAGGGCTCGCCGGCGACTACGCGGCTCCATTCAAGCCCACCTACTCGCAACGACACCGGATACTTGATGGTGAACCAGCCGACGGTGCGCGATAGGTCCACATCATCAGCGAGCGCCTCTGCGCGTCCGTGCCCCTCAACGTCGATGCCAATCGGTGCGCCGTCGGCGCCGAGGAACTCCGCGAGCGCCAAGCCGAAGCCGATGAGCAAAATGTCTTGCACGCCGGCGTGAAAAGCGGCCGGGACCTCACCGAGCAACATGCGTGTGGTTTCGGCGTCGAGTTCCATCGACAGGCGCTCAGCGCTGGCATACGTATCCACCTCGGGGCGTACCGCCGGCAGGAGTGCGGGAGTCGTTGCGACACGGCGCCATGCCTCGGCCTGCTCGACGACTTTCGCGTTGTGCGCGTGGTCAGCCAAGAGTGAGGCCCACCTCGCAAATGACGTCCCGCTCGGCGGCAATGCCACCGGTTGTTGGTTGTGATGCTGCGCCCAGGCGGCGTTGAGGTCTTCCAAGAGAATTCGCCACGAGACACCGTCGACGACAAGGTGGTGGATGATGAGAACGAGCTGACGTGTCGATTCGACCCACAGCGCGCGGAGCATCGTCCCCGCGATCGGATCGAGTCTCGACCGCGCTTTGACCAACGCGGCGTCGGACAACGTCTGCACCGTCTCGATGCACTCGCGGGCCTCGACCGCGCCCGCCTGGGGCACTGTCAAGACCCAGCTGTCTGCGCCGCTCTGGTCGACGTGTGCGCGCAGCATGGCGTGCCGATCCAGAAGGGCCTGCATCAGCACCTCGACATCGCGCTGTGTGACCCCAGTGGGAGCCTGGACGACAACGGTCTGGTTGAACTGATCGACTGGGCCGTCGACGCTCTGCAGCCAGCGCACGATCGGGGTCGCGATGACTTGTCCCGTGCCGTCGTCGAATACGCCAGCTGCACCGTCTGCAACCGAAGCGACCTCGGCCAGCCGGGCCACCGTCTGCTCGACGAAGATGTCACGCGGCCGACATAGCACCCCGGCCGCACGGGCCCGCGAGACTACTTGCATCGACAGGATGCTGTCGCCGCCCAGTTCGAAGAATGAGTCGTCGACCCCGACCCGTTCCAACCCGAGCACCTGGGCATAAACGTCGGCCAAGATCTCCTCGACCGGACTGCTGGGCGCGCGGTACTGGTCGACGTCCTGGTATTCCGGGGCCGGTAGCGCCCGTTTGTCCAGCTTTCCGTTCACCGTCAGCGGCAGGTTCGTCATAACCACCACGGCCACCGGCACCATGTAGGGCGGCAGCCGCTCCGCGAGCTGCTCGCGTACCTCGGCGGGTTCGGCAGAGCCGGTGATGTAACCCACCAGACGCTTGTCGCCGGGACGGTCCTCGCGCGCGAGCACCGCCGCCTGCTGCACCCCCTCGCACCCCGCCAGTGCCGCCTGCACCTCGCCCAGCTCGATGCGGTAGCCGCGTATTTTCACCTGGTCATCCGCTCGGCCCAAGTATTGGAGCTGCCCCTCGGAGCTCCACCGCACCAGGTCCCCGGTGCGATACATCCTTTGTCCCGGTGCGCTGGCACCCGCGAACGGGCACGCCACAAACCGCGTCGAGGTCAGGTCCGCGCGGCCAACATAGCCATATGCCAAACCCGTACCCACTACGTACAACTCACCGACGACATCAGGCGCAACCTGGCGCAACCACTTGTCCAACACGAAAAAGCCCAAGTGCGCCAGCGGCGGTCCGATAGGGCTGACCGCACTGTCGACATCACCTACGACGATCTCGCGGAACGAGGCGTGCACCGTGGTCTCGGTGATGCCATACATATTGATCATCCGTGGCGACCCTGGATGACGATCGAACCACGACGCCAACCGCTGCGGCTCCAAGGCTTCCCCACCGAAGACAACCGTCTGCAGCTTGAGCTGATCCCCCCGTTCGGGTGACAAGGCATCGGCGGTCTGCAACGCATAGAACGCCGATGGTGTCTGGCTTAGTACCGTGACTTGCTCGGCTACCAATAAGGCGTGCAAGTCCTCCGGGGACCGCACCACTGCATCGGGGACCACCACCAACCGACCACCGTGCAGCAGGGCGCCCCAAATTTCCCATACAGAGAAGTCGAACGCCAGCGAGTGACACTGCGAGAAGACCTGGCCGACAAGGTCGAGTCTTGACTGTAGTGAGTCCAACAACTTGGTCACATTCAAATGGGAGACGGCAACACCCTTAGGCTTGCCGGTGGTGCCGGAGGTGTAGATGAGGTAGGCGATGTCCTCAGCGCTCGGGGTGTTGTTTGAGGCAGGCAGACCCGTACGCGGGTAATCGGTGATGCGAGGGTCAGAGATGTCAATGACCGGGAGGGCGGACCCCTCCAGCCGATCGACCAATCCACCGGTCGTCAACGCGGCAATAGGCGCGGCATCGCCGATCATGAATTCGATACGGGCGTCCGGATGACCGGGATCTATTGCCAGATACGCCGCCCCTGTCTTCAGGACCGCCAAGAGCGCGACTATCGCCTCGGCCGAGCGGGAGAGAAGCAGCGCGACCCGCTGGCCGGGGCGCGCCCCTTGGTCGACGAGCAGGTGAGCCAACTGGTTGGCGGCCTCGTCGAGTTCGCGATACGTCAGCGATTGGCCGTCGAACGTCAGCGCCACCGCGTCGGGATTGCTCGCCACCTGAGCCGCGAACAGCGCCGGAATCGACTGCGACGTGGTAGCGGGCTGGGTCAGTACTGCCCGATTGCCCCACTCGTCGAGCTGGGCGTGCTCGCCACCATCCAGAAGGTCGATCGATAACAGCCGCCGGTTAGCACCGGCCGTCATGACCGCCGCTCCAGGTCGGCGGTCATGACCGCCAACACCCGTTGTAGGCGCCCGATGAGCGCATCGATTCTGGCCGCGTCGAACACGTCGGTGTCGAACTCCACGCGAAGGCTCAATTCAGTGCCGGGCGTGGCCTGCACCGCGAGGGGGTAGTGGTTGTACTCGCGGTTGCTGAAGTCGGTGATCGCCAACCCGTCGTCTCCTAGCGGCGCGCCGGTATCCATCGGATAGTTCTCGTACACAAACAGAGTGTCAAACAGCTGATCGTGCCCCGTGACCCGGTGGATGTCCCGCAGCGCCAGATGCTGGTGTTCGAGGGTCTCGTTGTAGGCGTTCTGCAACTGCTCGAGCAAATCGGCGATAGTGGTATCCGGCATGATGTTCGCACGCACCGGCAGAGTGTTGATCAACAGACCGACCATCGACTCCGCACCGGCCACGTCGGTCGGACGACCCGAAACCGTGACACCGAAAGCGACATCATGCTGGCCGGTCAGCCATGTCAACATCAGCGCCCAGGCGCACTGCAGCACGGTGCTGACGGTGGTGTGACAGCTGCGGGCCAGCTCGCTGAGAGCCCGAGTCGTCTCCTCGGGCACCCGGAACGACTTGGCGCTTCGGGTCCCGAGCTCGAACCCGCCTGGCGCGCCGACCAAGGTCGGAGTGGTGAAGCCGTCCAACACCTGGCCCCAGGCGGCCCGGGCGGCGTCACGGTCCCGATCGGCCAACCACGTGACGAACCGGCGGTACGGCACCGCCGCCGGCAGTTGCTGCCCGTAGTAACTGGCGAACATCTCGCGCAGCAGAATTGGCAGTGACCAACCATCCGCCACGATGTGGTGGAACGTCAGGACGGCTCGGTGCCGGTCCTCGGCAGTCCGGATGAGTGCGGTACGGAACGCGGGCTGCTCGGCCAGGTCGTGTACTGCGACGCGTTCGGCAGCACACACCTGCCGAATCTGCTCGTCGAGGTCGACGCCGTCGGCGTCCAACTCGACATACCGCCACCCAGCCACGGGATCGGCAGGGATGATCTGCACCGGCTCATCGAAATCTTCACAGAACCGGGCCGCCAGGTTGGGGTGGCGATTGACCACCGTGCGCATCGCCTCACGCAGCCGGTGCTGGTCGAGCGGACCGCTCAGCGTGATGTCCAATTGCACCGCATACAGATCGCTCGCGTCGCCGGAATCCTGCGCGGTACTGGCATGGAACAGCAAGCCTTGCTGCACAGGGGTGAGCGGCAGCACGTCGGCGATGTCGTGACTTTGCTGAAGTTGGTCGATCTGCTGTTGGCTCAATCGCGCAGGAGCGATGTCCGACGGCGTCAGACCGCCGCCTCCGGCACGCACATGTGCGCAAATACCCGCCAGCGCGTCGAACCACAATGTGCTGACCCGGTTCACCTGTGCGTCGTTCAGCACCGAAGTCGCCCACGTCCACGTCGCATGCAGCTGCGGTCCGCGATCGCTGTAGAGGATGCCGGTGTTGAGTTCGACGGTGTGCGGTAACGGCGTCGGCACCGCCGTGGCCCCCTCGGTCAGAGCCAAGCCGTCGGGGTCGATCCGCCACAATTCGGGAGAGAGGTCTGCTGCAGCTCCGAGGCGGCCGAGATAGTTGAAGACGAACCGCGAGTCCGATCCCCCGAGCTCGACGTCGGGGTTGAGGTAGCGCAGAAGGCCGTAGGTCAAACCATCGGGCAGCGCGCGCAGTTGTTCCTTGACATTCTTGATCAACCCGCCGAGCGCCGCATCCCCGGCGATGACCTGTGCCCACGACAACCCGTCCACGTTCAACGACACCGGGTACTTGGCGGTGAACCAGCCGACGGTGTGGGACAGGTCCACATCGGCAGCAAGTTCCTCGTGGCGGCCGTGACCTTCCACGTCGACGCCGATCGGTACGCCGGGAGTGCCCAAGAACTCTGTCCACGCCAAACCGAACGCGATCAACAGAATGTCTTGTACGCCGGCGTTGAACGCGGTAGGCACCTCGCCCAACAACCGTTTGGTGATCTCAGCATCTAGATCGACCGTCAACCGGCCAGCGGTGCTGTAGGTGTCCCTCTGAGGTTGAGGCGCGGGCAGCGCCGACGGCGCGGCCGTCACCTCACGCCAGGCGTCGACATGGGCAACGACGGCCGGATCAAGAGCATGGTCGCCCAACAGCGACGACCACCGGGCGAAGGACGTACCACCCACCGGCAAAGCCACCGGCTGCCCGCTGCGGTGTTGAGCCCACGCAACGTTCAGATCTTCCAACAAGATTCGCCATGACACGCCGTCGACAGCCAGGTGGTGGATGATCAGCGCCAGCTGGTTCGTGGTGGTCACCCATAAGGCGCTGAGCATCGCTCCGGCACCCGGGTTCAACCGCAACCGCGCCTGGACCACCGCTTCATCCGACAACACATCGACCGAATGCAGACATTCGTTGGCCTGAACAGTGCCCGCGTCGGGGACGGTCAACGTCCAATCCGCGACGTCATCCCGCTCGACACGGGCACGCAGCATTCCGTGGCGATCCAGCAGTGCTTGCAGCACCACCACCACGTCGGCCTCGGTCGCCCCGGCGGGAGCCTGGACCACCACGGTCTGATTGAACTGGTCGGTCGGTCCGTCCACCGCGTCCAGCCATCGCATGATCGGTGTGGGCGCCACCGACCCGAGACCTTCGTCGACGACGTCGCTCGCGCCCTCGGCCATTTCGACCACCCGGGCCAGGCGGCCCACGCTCTGCTCGACGAACACATCTCGTGGCTTGCACTGCAAGCCGGCGGCGCGGGCATGCGACACCACTTGCATCGACAGGATGCTGTCGCCGCCGAGTTCGAAGAAGGAGTCGTCGACACCGACGCGGTCCAGGCCCAGGACTTGGGCGTAGATGTCGGCCAAGATCTCTTCGATGGCATTGCCCGGCGCACGATAGTTGTCGATTTCCTGGTATTCCGGTGCCGGCAAGGCGCGGGTGTCGAGCTTGCCGTTGACCGTCAACGGCAAAGCATCGAGCAGCACAACCGCCGTGGGCACCATGTAAGTCGGTAACCGCTCAGCGAGTAGAGAGCGCACGGTCGAAGGATCGATGCTGCCGGTGACATAGCCGACCAGACGCTTGTCGCCGGGGGTGTCCTCACGGGCGATCACCGCGGCCTGCTGCACCCCGTCGAGGGTGTTCAACGCGGCCTGTATCTCACCCAACTCGATGCGATACCCACGAATCTTGACCTGCTCATCGGCGCGCCCCAGATACTGCAGCTGCCCATCAGCGCCCCACCGCACCAGATCGCCGGTGCGATACATCCGCGCACCCGGCCCGCCGAACGGGCAGGCCAGAAACCGCGTCGCGCTCAGGTCCGGGCGACTCAGGTAGCCGTAGGCCAGCCCGGTGCCGGCCACATACAACTCACCGACCACACCGGCCGGCACCCGACGCAACCACTTGTCCAACACGAAAAAGCCCAAGTGCGCCAACGGCACCCCGATTGGGCTGACCGCAGCATCGACATCGGCGGCTACGATCTCGCGGAACGAGGCGTGCACCGTGGTCTCGGTGATCCCATACATATTGATCATCCGCGGCAACCCCGGATGACGCTCCAACCACGACGTCAACCGCTGCGGCTCCAACGCCTCCCCACCAAAGATCACCGTCTGCAGCTTGAGCTGATCCCCGCGTTCGGGTGACAACGCATCAGCGGTCTGCAACGCATAAAACGCCGACGGCGTCTGACTCAACACAGCGACCTGCTCACCGACCAACAGATCGTGCAGATCCTCCGGCGAACGCACCACCGCATCGGGCACCACCACCACCCGACCACCATGGGCCAGCGCACCCCAGATCTCCCACACCGAGAAGTCAAAAGCCAACGAATGACACTGCGTCCACACCTGTCCGGCCGACAACTCCACCTCGGAGTCCAACGCCTCCAACAGACACGCCACATTGCGGTGCGTGACCGCCACACCCTTGGGCTTGCCGGTAGTACCCGA
>NZ_LZSW01000011.1:0-57113 GCF_001665615.1 Mycobacterium sp. 852014-52144_SCH5372336 | reverse complement strand
TGGTCCACCCGGATGAACGAACGTTGCGAGGTCGAATGGCTTCCGCCGCCCGAACTGGACACCGGCCAGGCGCGGCTGAACTACTACCACCGACCCGAACGACTCCTGCGCCCACCGGACGAGCAGGGAACCCGCAGCCACAACGGCACCGCCGTTTCGCCCGCACCCGATGAGGTCAGCCAGCCTGGCGACAGGCAATCGAGCGCCGCGCCGCCCGCACCGACTGACGACAGCGAGCTCGGCGACAGGCAATCGAGCGCCGCCTCGCCCGTCAACGGTGCCGGTGAGCCCGGTGGGCCCGCACCGCCAGGAGATTGGGTGGCCTGACGGCCGCGAATCTCGAGCACCGTATTCCGGCAGAAGAGCTCAGCCTTGCGCCTCGACAGCGACCGGTTGCCATTCCTCCCATGTCTTGAGGCGGCTCTCGTAGTCGGCCTTGGCCAACTGCAGCGGAAGCTCACCGAAAAAGACTCGCAGCGGCGGGTTCTCAGCGTCGACGACCTTGAGCAGAGCCCGCGCCGACGCCTGCGGATCGCCGGGTTTGGCCACACGCTGACTGCGGATCCGGTCGGCTTCCTCGTGCACCTCTTTATAGTCAGGCAACGGCGTCGAGCGGCGAGACGACGAGCCCGCCCAGTCGGTCGAGTAGCCGCCCGGTTCGATCAGCGTGACGTGCACCCCGAACGGGGCCACTTCCTGCGCCAGCGACTGCGAGAAGCCCTCAAGGGCCCACTTCGACGCGTGGTAGATGCCGACGTTCTGGAACGCGACGATCCCGCCGATCGACGACACCTGGATGATGTGCCCGCTGCGCTGGGCCCGCAGATACGGCAGTGCGGCCTGGGTGACCCACAGCGCGCCGAAGACGTTCGTCTCGATCTGATCGCGCGCCTCCTGTTCGGTCACCTCCTCGATGAAGCCGAAGTGCCCGTAGCCGGCGTTGTTGACGACGATGTCGAGCCGGCCGAAGTGGTCGTGGGCCTGCTTGACCGCGGCGAAATCCGCCTCGCGATCGGTGACGTCCAACGCCAGGGGCAGCAACGCGTCGCCGTATCTCTCGACGAGATCGTCCAGTGAGGAGACGTTGCGCGCCGTCGCCGCGACCTTGTCGCCGCGCTCGAGCGCCGCGATCGTCCACTCGCGCCCAAAGCCCCGCGACGTTCCGGTGATGAACCAAACCTTTTCGCTCATGCTCCCTATATCTCCTCTGGACGGACTCCGCATTCCCGCTTCAAGCATCTTCACAGCTACGGTTGCCTCATGAGCCGCGCGACGCTGGAGAAAGACCCCCGCGATGTGGCGTCGATGTTCGACGCGGTGGCCCGGCGTTACGACCTCACCAACACTGTCATGTCGCTGGGCCAGGACCGGTTCTGGCGACGGGCCACACGGGCGGCACTGCGCATCGGCCCGCAGGACAAGGTGCTCGACCTGGCGGCAGGCACGGCCGTGTCGACGGTCGAGTTGGCCACCTCGGGGGCGTGGTGTGTGGCCGCGGACTTCTCGGTCGGCATGCTGGCCGCGGGCGCCTCGCGGGACGTGCCCAAGGTGGCCGGTGACGCCACCCGACTGCCCTTCGGCGACGGTGTGTTCGACGCGGTGACGATCAGCTTCGGTCTACGCAACGTCGTCGACCACGTAGCGGGGCTGCGCGAGATGGCGCGCGTCACCCGTCCCGGCGGACGGCTGGTGGTGTGCGAGTTCTCCACACCGACGAACCGATTGTTCGCGACGGTGTACAAGGAGTACCTGATGCAGGCGCTGCCGAGAATCGCTCGGGCGGTCTCGTCCAACCCGGACGCCTACGTCTACCTCGCCGAGTCGATCCGCGCATGGCCCGATCAGACGCAGCTGGCCCATCAAATCGCCGACGCCGGATGGTCCTCGGTGCGCTGGCGCAACCTCAGCGGCGGCATCGTCGCACTGCACGCCGCCACCAAACCCCAGCGCTGACGACAACATCGCACGCACGAAAACCATCGCCCACCCGGCGTGTCGCACGCTGTTGTGACGAGAATCACCATTAACTTGTTGCGACAACGGGGTCCGCGAATGAGGCGGTGGCGGAATGTCGGGTGGGGTCGGATCGCGACGGGTGTCGCGCCGGACGTTCGTGATGGGCACCGCAACCGCGGCCGCCCTGATGGCGATGCCGCCGACGGCACGCGCGGCACCGGGCAAGTCGGTCGCCGTTTTCGGGGCGGGTATTGCGGGGCTCACCGCCGCTCACGAACTTGTCGAGCGCGGCTACACGGTGACCGTCTACGAGCGCAAGGCGCTCGGCGGCAAAGCCAGGTCGATTCCTGTACCGAACTCCGGTGTGACACCGTTGCCCGCCGAACACGGCTTCCGGTTCTTCCCCGGCTTCTACCGCAACGTCACCGACACGATGCGACGAGTCCCGTTCCCCGGCAACCGAAACGGCACCTGGGACAACCTGACCCGCGCGACGTCATATCTGCACTCCGGACTCGGGCGCCACGACCTGACGATCCCGCTTCCGTTCCCGCTGCCGATGATCCCGAATCCGATCACCCCGAAGGCGTTCATCGACTCGGTGGCGACGGTGTTCGAGACGCTGTTCCAGTTGCCGCCGTGGGAAGCGGTCTACGCGGCGCAGAAGCTCGCCGTCTACGTCACCAGCAGCACCGAACGCAAACTCGGGCAATGGGAGCACATGACGTGGGAGGACTACATCGGCGCGAACAGGAAGTCGCCGGAGTACAACCGGTATCTCGCCGACGGCATCATCCGCAACCTCGCCGCATCGAAATCCAAAGACGCGAGCGCACATTCGATCGGTCTGGTCGGCGAAGCCTCTGTCTGGTCGATCCTGCTTCTCGGAAACGACTCCGACAACAAGGGATTCGACCGCGTACTCAACGGGCCGACCAGCTCGCAGTGGCTCGACCCGTGGGTCGACCACCTGCGTGCGCAAGGCGTGACCTTCCGCGTCGGTGAGGCCCTGGCCCGCCTCACACCGAACGGCAGGCACATCGAATCCGCCACCGTCGTCAGCACCAGCGGAGTACCACGCCAGGTCACCGCCGACTGGTATGTCTCCGCGATCCCGTGTGAAAAGCTCGCCGCCGTGCTCACCGCCGATGTGCTCGAGGCCGACCCGCAACTGGCGAACATCGCCTTGCTGCGCACCGAGTGGATGAACGGCCTGATGTTCTACCTCAAGGAACGGGTCGACGTCACCAAGGGGCACGTCAACTACGTCGACTCCGGATGGGCCATCACCTCGATCAGCGAGGAGCAGTTCTGGAAGAAGAGCCTGACGAACTACGGCGACGGCACCGTCAAAGACTGTCTGTCCGCGATCATCTCGGACTGGACCACGCCCGGCAACTTCAACCGTCGAAGCGCGCGGGACTGCACACCGCAGGAGATCGCCAGTGAGGCCTGGGCTCAGATCAAGGCGCACCTCAACGACACCGACAGGGTCGTCGACGACGCGATGCTGCACTCCTGGTTTCTCGACCCCGCGATCATCGACCCGGGCACACCGGATGTGCGAAACGACGAACCGTTGTTCATCCAGGACCCCGGCTCGTGGAACCGTCGCCCCACCGCGGTCACCGGTATCGACAACCTGTTTTTGGCCGGCGAATGGATCAAGACCGACCAGAACGTCACGACCATGGAGGGCGCCAACGAGGGCGGCCGCTACGCAGCCAACGGCGTGCTGCAGGCGTCGGGTTACAACGGGGACATGGTGAAGATCGTCGAATTATTCCAGGCGCCGTGGTGGGTGCCGTTCAAGAACGCCGACCGGGCTCGCTACCGCGCCGGTCTTCCGCATCTGCTCGACATCGTCGACACGCGGTGGCCGACGCGGCGGTAACCGGAAACCGGGTTCAGTCCCGGCGATCGCGCGCTACGGTCTGGACATGTACGGACGCCTGACCGACCCGGACCGCACGCTGGCAACCGACCCCCGTTCCGACCCCCGAATGGTCAAGGCGTTCGCGCAGTTCGGTCTCGAGGGCCGACTGCCCGCGGTACCGCTGAGCGTCGACTCCCCGCTCGAGGACCGCATCGCCTTCGCGACGATGAGCGAGGAGGGGATGGGCGCGATCCTCGAAGCGCTGGGCAAGGATCTGCCCACCGTCTCCGGGGTGGCCACATCGACGACGACGATCACCGGACCCGACGGCAACGACATCACGCTCTACATCAGCCGCCCAGAGGACGACGCCGGCGGCCCGCTGCCCGCCGTCGTCCATCTGCACGGGGGCGGTATGGCGATCGGCAGCGCGGCCGACATCGGCTACATGAGGATGCGTGAATACCTCGCCGCCACAGGGCTCGTCGTGGTCGGTGTGGAGTTCCGCAACTCCGGCGGCAAACTCGGCCCGCACCCATACCCCGCCGGTCTCAACGACTGCGCGGCCGCGGTGCGCTGGGTGGCCGCCAACCGCACAGAACTCGGTGTCAGCCACCTGATCGTGTCGGGGGAGTCCGGCGGCGGCAACCTCACACTGACCGTGGCGCACAAGGCCAAACGGGAGGATTGGCTGCACGAGATCGCCGGGTGCTACGCGCAGTGCCCGTACATCTCCAACCGCTGGCTCGACGAGTGCGAGGACCTGCCCTCACTGGCGGAGAACGACGAGTACTTCGTCAGCCGCCACCAACTCGCGCTGCTCGGTTCGATCTACAACCCCGACGGCTCTCACGCCGGCGACGCCACGTGCTGGGCTGCCGTTGCGACCGACGAGGAACTCAGTGGGCTTCCGCCACATGTCATTTCGGTCAACGAACTGGACCCGCTGCGCGACGAGGGCCTCGCCTACTACCGCCGCCTGCTCCGCGCGGGCGTTTCCGCGGTCGGCCGGGTGGTGGCGGGCACCTGCCATGGCGGCGACCTACTGTGTGGGGCTTATATGCCCGAGGTGTTCGACGCATCCATCCGCGACGTCAGCGGGTTCGCGAAATCGCTAGGTTAGTCGTCGATGTCGATCGCCGCTTGCTGGCCGCCGCCTGTTGCCGGGGCGGTGTTGACGACCGGCAGGGGCGGTTCGGACTTGGCGTTCGAGGACGGCTTGCCGGTGGCCCCTCGATACGGTGTGCACACACCGACGAAAGGCACGTCCTGACAGGGCCCCTGCGGCAGAGCGGGTGCGACGGGGGCGGAGAGAAGCGCGGCAGCCGCGACCGCGATCGCGGCAACTGCCGATCGAACCGTCACACCGAGCATCGTGGTTTCCTTCCGCCGATGCATATATGAACGCCGCTGTGCTCCAGGATAATCCCCGTAGGACGCCAAAAACAGGTCGTCTAGCTGGGCTTACAGTTAGCCTGGTTACGAAATTTGATCGCTGCGGGCATCCCACACGCGTTCCGTATGCGGGCCCACATCGGGGTCGTGCGTTTGCTGAAAGTTGCGCCCACCGCGTGCGTAGGTCGCGAGAACCGCTGCGGGAACGTCGGATTCGAGGATGGGTTCGCTGAGCCAGCGGCACGGCCGCACGTGAACCAGGTCGACAGCGGCGGCCTCGTCGGTGTCGTCACGGCGGTACGGGCCTTCGATCCGGCCCAACCAGAAAAGGCCATCCGCATCGCGTGTCCACACGAACGACCCGTCCTCGATATCGGCGAACCGGTCCACCCGGCGAGCCAGCCGCTCACCGAAACCCGCGTCGCCGAAACCGACGACCCCCACCGACAACGCCCGATCGAGCGATGCCTGCGGGTCGATGTCGTCGCGGCGGGATCGCATCGGAGCCCGGTACACGGCGGTCATCCGCGATATTCTGCCTGCGACATGGAGACGTTCAAGCGCTATCTGATGTTTCAGGGCATGATGTTCGTCTTCGGCATCGTCGGCCCGATCTTCCTCGTCTTGTACTTCGCGTCCCAACCGGACCCCACCATGCGGTGGGCGTACTGGATCGGGTTGTTCGTCACCGCGGCCGACATATTGATTGCCTTGGGGCTCACCGCTTCTGCGCAGACGAACCGCGAGCCCGCGCACACCCGCATCGCAGTGAAGCTCGCCGAGCGGCGTCGGCGCGACTGACTAGCGAAACGGTGTGCGGGCGTCGATGCGCCGCGACAGGCGGCCGGCTCCGCGCCAGACCCGGGCCGTCCAGTCCTCGTCCTCGTCGGTGACGAAGTTGCCCATCACCCGCACCGCGATGTTCATCAACGTCTCCGACCGCATGGCGAGCGGCCCGGTCGACGGCAGGAACCGCGGAAACGTCAGCAGCAGCGCGAGCCGCCGGGCCACCGAGAACCCGCGCGCATAGTGCGCCGTCAGCACGGCGGGCCACGCCTGCGAGAGATCGCCGGTGCCCAGCAGTTCGGCGGCCAGCCGGCCGGTTTCGAGACCGTAGTCGATGCCTTCGCCGTTGAGCGGGTTCACGCAGGCGGCCGCGTCGCCGATCAGCATCCAGTTCGGTCCGGCCACACCCGACACCGCACCGCCCATCGGCAGCAGCGCAGACAGGCCGGCGCGCGGTTCCCCGACGAAGCCCCATTCCTCACGACGTAGCCCGGTGTAATACGACATCAACGGCCGCAGCGCGGCGTCGGCCGGTCGCTTGGCCGTCGCGAGCGCACCGACGCCGATGTTCACCTCGCCGTTGCCCAGCGGGAAGATCCAGCCGTAGCCGGGCAGCACCGCACCCTCCGGCGAGCGCAACTCCAGATGCGAGGTGATCCACGGCTCGCTCGCGCGTGGCGTGGCGATGTAGCCGCGGATCGCCACGCCGTACACCGTCTCCTGATGCCATTCGCGGCCCAGCACGCGGCCGAGCGTCGAGCGGGCTCCGTCGGCGACAATCAGCTCGCCGCATCCGATCTCGGCTCCCGAGTCGAGGATCACCGCCTCCACGCGCCCCGAGGCGTCATGGCGTACGTCGACGGCCTTCTCGCCGAGCATCATCTTCGCGCCGTCGTCGACGGCGACCATGCGGATGCGGTCGTCGAGTTCGGTGCGGGGGACTGCGCTCGACGTCGACGGGAACGACGGCCCCGGCCATTCGATCTCGACGTCGGCCCCGAATCCGGACATTCGCAGGCCGCGGTGCTGCACCCGGTCGTCCAGCCACGGCCCGAGGCCCAGGCGGCGCATCTCCAGTACCGCGCGCGGAGTCAGCCCGTCACCGCAGGCCTTGTCGCGCGGGAACTGAGCCTTGTCGATGACGAGGACGTCGCGGCCGTTGCGCGCGGCCCACGCTGCGGCGGCCGAACCCGCCGGCCCGGCCCCGACGACGACCACGTCCCCTCGGGTATCCATGGTTCCCAGTATGTTGGCAGGGTGAGGACGCCAGCGACGGTGGTAGCCGGGGTGGACTTCGGAGATCCCGAATTCGCGCAGGAAGTGCGCGACGGGGTCGCCCGCATCGAAGACCTGATGGCCACTGAGCTCGGCAAAGCCGACGAGCTGATGGCCGAAGCGGTACAGCACCTGTTTCAGGCCGGCGGGAAGCGGTTCCGTCCGCTGTTCACGGTGCTCTCAGCCCGGCTGGGTCCGGACCCGGATGCGTGGCAGGTCACCGTCGCGGGCGCGGTCATCGAACTGGTCCACCTCGCGACGCTGTACCACGACGACGTGATGGACGAAGCGCAGGTCCGCCGCGGTGCCGACAGCGCCAACGCGCGCTGGGGCAACAACATCGCGATCCTGGCCGGCGACTACCTGTTCGCCACCGCCTCGCGCCTGGTCAGCAGGCTCGGGCCGGACGCCGTGCGCATCATCGCCGACACCTTCGCCCAGCTGGTCACGGGCCAGATGCGGGAAACCCGCGGCGCGGCCGAGCACGTCGACTCCGTCGAGCACTACCTGAAGGTCGTCTACGAGAAGACCGCATGCCTGATCGCGGCGTCCGGCCGGTTCGGGGCGACGTTCTCCGGCGCCGACGAAGAGCAGATCGAGCGGCTGAGCCGGCTGGGCGGCATCGTCGGCACGGCATTCCAGATCTCCGACGACATCATCGACATCGACAGCGATCCGGACGAGTCGGGCAAGGTGCCGGGCACCGACCTGCGCGAGGGCGTGCACACGCTGCCGGTGCTGTACGCGTTGCGTGACGACGGTCCCGCCGCCGACCGGTTGCGCGAGCTGCTGGCCGGCCCGGTGGAGAACGACGACGACGTGGCCGAGGCGCTTCGGCTGCTGCGCGGCTCGCCGGGCATGGCGAAGGCCAAGCAGACCGTCGCGCAGTACGCGGTGCAGGCCCGCGAGGAGCTCGCCCAGCTTCCCGAGGGGCCGGGCCGTCAGGCCCTGGCGACCCTGGTGGATTACACGGTCAACCGGCACGGCTGAGCGCTGGAACTTGCGGAGCCCGACTAAGCGTTGACTCAGCGGAGTCTTTCTTTCTGGAGGAGGAAGCGATGACCTGGCATCCGCACGCGAACACCGCCAAGACGTTCGCTCTGCTGGTGGGGTTCTCGGCGCTGATCGTGTTCATCGCCGCGCTGTTCCGCAACACGGCGCTCATCGGCCTGGCGGTGCTGTTCGCCGTCGGCATGAACGCCTACATGTATTTCAACAGCGACAAGATCGCGCTGCGGGCGATGCACGCGCAGCCGGTCACCGAGATGCAGGCGCCGGTGATGTACCGGATCGTCCGTGAGCTGGCCACCACCGCCCGCCAGCCGATGCCGCGGCTGTACATCAGCGACACCGACGCGCCGAACGCGTTCGCCACCGGGCGCAATCCGCGTAACGCCGCGGTGTGCTGTACAACCGGCATCCTGCAGATCCTCAACGAACGCGAACTGCGGGCGGTGCTCGGCCACGAACTGTCGCACGTCTACAACCGCGACATCCTGATCTCGAGCGTCGCGGGCGCGATGGCCGCGGTCATCACCGCGCTCGCCAACCTCGCCTACTTCGCGACGATGTTCGGCGGTAACCGCGAAGGCACGAATCCCTTTGCGATCCTGTTGGTTTCGATGCTCGGCCCCATCGCGGCGATGGTGATCAAGATGGCGGTGTCGCGGTCGCGGGAGTACCAGGCCGACCAGACCGGCGCGGAGTTGACGGGCGATCCGCTGGCGTTGGCCAGTGCGCTGCGCAAGATCAGCGCCGGCGTCGAGCAGGCGCCGCTGCCGCCCGACCCCAAGCTGGCCGATCAGGCGCACCTGATGATCGCCAACCCGTTCCGTGCGGGCGAGAAGATCGGCAAGCTGTTCTCGACGCACCCGCCGATCGGCGACCGCATCGCCCGCCTGGAGTCGATGGCCGGCCGCGGCCCGGGTTACTACTGACGCCTCACCGGTCAGGATCTGTCAGCCGCAGCTCGACCATCGGCAGGGCGGTGTTCTCGGTCGTGATCGGTGCGCCCAAGGTCGATTCGAGGACCGGCTTCATCGTCTCCCACGCCCGGCGGTGCCGGTCGACGTAACGACGCAGCGCGGCGTCAGCCTCGCCGATGCTGAGCGGACGTGCGATCGCGGGCATCGACGCCCGGGTCCCCACGGACACCTTCACCCGGGGCTCGGCCTCGACGTTCTTGTACCACTGCGCCCGAGTTCCGAAGCCGGACGCGACGATGTAAGCGTCCTGGTCAGGACGGTCGAGCACCTCGAGGAGCACTTGCCGGGTATGCCCTGACTTGCGGCCGACATGTTCGAGCAACAGGATCCGCGAGCCGAAGACAAATCCGAGGCGAGCTCGATACAGCCCGATTGGGGCCCGCATCAGCCGACGTGACCGCAGAGCCTTGACGCCTGCACCGACCAACACGTCCGAGGCTGTGCGACCCAGGTTCGAAAGCGCACGCATCGAAATCCTCCTTTGCTGTTCGTATGCGCCACCCGTGCGAGTGCGCTGTGTGAGCGGCCCGCAGAGTCCTTGTCTGCGTGCGTCAAAGGGGAGTAGAACCGACAGTACGGACCACCCCGACGGACGGCGAACCCAACGGAAGGGCGGTAGGTCGGTATGTCACCGGCGATGTCGTTGAGCGGGCCTGCCCGGTTGGAACAGCGGGTCGCGCGAATCTGCGCGCGGGCTCACGATCCGCTCGAACTATTGGCTGCGGTGGCCACCGCCGTGAGGGCCGAGATCTCATACGCCGCTGCGGGCTGGCTGCTCACCGACCCCGACACTCTGCTCATCACCGGGGTGCACGCCGAGAACGTCACACGTCAGCAGAACCTCGACCTCATCGAATGCGAGTTGACCACCGACGACGTGAACAAGTTCGTCGACCTCGCGCGACGGGACGTCCCGGCGGCGTCGCTCGGCATCGAGACCGCCGGTGACCTGAGCCGCAGCGCGCGGTGGTCGAAGATCTACCAGCCCAACGGATACGGCGACGAGATGCGCGGCGTCTTCAATTCGGGGTCGGTCACCTGGGGGCACTTCTGCCTGACCCGGCGGGCCGAGGATGCGTTCTTCACCGAGGGCGAGGTCGCGACGATGGCGGGGCTCTGCCCGCACGTGGCCAACGGCATCCGGGCATCCCTCCAACTCGGCGAGAAGCCCGCGCCAAGTGTTGCCGCAGCACCCGCACTGGTGATGTTCGCCGACGACGGCAGCATCGAGTCGATGACACCGCAGGTCACCGACTGGCTGGGGCCGGTCGAGGACGAAGGTTTGGAGAGCACCATCGTGCTGCACGAGGTCGCTCACCAGGCGCGTGTTCTCGCCGAAACCGGTGTCGGTGAGCCGGCGATGGCGCGCACCAGGGCGCGCTCGGGAGACTGGCTCGTGGTGCGGGCAGTCCGTATGGAGCGAGAGGGGTCCAGAACAGGTTGCACCGCAGTGGTTTTGGAACAGGCGCGGCGTTCGGACATTGCGCCGCTGCTGGTCCACCTGAGTCAGCTGACCCGTCGTGAGAAGGAGGTCACCCAGCTGCTGTTGACCGGCATGTCCACCAGGGAGATCGCCGGCCGGCTGTGGATCACCGCCGAGACGCTGCGCGGTCACGTCAAGGCGATCTTCGCCAAACTCGGTGTGAACAGCCGTCCGGAGCTGGCAGCACTACTCTCGCAAGATCTCGTCCTTCGGCGATGACTCTCGAAGCTCAGAAGCCGCCAGCTGCGCGGCGATCTCGTCGGCTACCCGTCTGGCGAGTGTTCCCACGAATCTCGTCAGCCCCGGCCGGTACACGTAGCCGACGAAGCGAAGACCCGGCAACACCTCGCCACCACGGCCGTCACGCGGCATGCCTCGCTGCTCGAGGACATCGAGGTGAGAGACCATGGCGTCCAGCCCGGTTCGGTACCCCGTGGCCGCGACGATGGAGTCGACCTGGACGGATGTGCCGTCTGCCAGGACCGCCCCATCGGGTTGCAGTCGGTCGACGGCTGCTACCACACGAAGCGAGCGGTCGCGGATCGCGTCGACCACGTGACGGTCGACGATCGCCGTACCCGCGCCGCGGCGTTTGAGTCCGGCGATCGGCCCCTCGGGCGGCGTGGAGAACCCGAAATCGCTGAGGTCACCGACGATTCCGCGCTGCACGGCGAGCAATAGCTTGTCGACGAGCCCGGCGGGCAGCCGGAGAAAGAGCGGCATCGGCAGATCGAAGGGCAGCCCGCCGACTTCGCGCAGAAGGATGTTCGGCGGAGTGCGCACCGCCAGCAACACCTCTGGGCAACCCGAGCGGCTCAACTCGTGGGCGATCTCGAGTCCGCTGGAACCGGCGCCGGCGACCAACACACGCTGGCCGGAGAACGGGTGGGCGTTGCGGTACTGCGCGGCGTGCACGACCTGCCCGGCGAAGCGGTCCTCGGTTGCCCAGTCGGGCACAGCGGGCTGATTGAAGATGCCCGTGGCGACCACGACATGGCGCGCCCTGCGCGGCCCGCCGTTGGTTTCAACGTTCCAGCCGCCGTCGGGCGCCTGATCGAGCCGGAGCGCGTCGACGCCGAGCTCGACGGCCACACGATGGCGTCCGGCGTAGGTCTGCAGATAGTCGACGTACTGGTCGCGGGTCGGAAACTGCCCGAAGTGGCGCGGGAACGGAGCGCCGGGCAAGGCGGAGTTACGCCGGCAGGTGTTGAACCGTAGGGCGTCGTAGCGGCCGGACCAGGCCGCGCCGATCTGCCCGCCGCGCTCCACGACGGTCACATCGATCCCTCGCGCATGCAATTCTGCGGCGCAGGACAAGCCGGCCGGACCGCTGCCGATCACCAGCACGGTGTGCGCGGTTCGCATTCGGTTCCTCCGTGACGTTGCCTGACTACAGCGTCGGCCGAAGCCGCGCTCGGCGCCACCCCACAGGTGGGGGGTTCACAACCGGCGGGTCGACGTCGGTAACACCGTGTCGACCTGCGGCGATGTGATTCGTATGCTGCGAGGATCCGCCGCACCCCTTAGGGTGTGGACCGTGCTGAACCGGGTGTTGATCGGCGTCGTCGGGTCCGCGGGGGCGGCCCTGATCGGCGCGCAAGGTATCGCCGTAGCTCAACCGTCCGAACCACCGCCGCCACCGGCGCCGAACGTCAATGCGCTCGCACCGGTGAAGCTGTCGGAGTTCGCGAAGATGGACGGCCACTGGTACGCGTTCAAGACCCCGGACGGGTTGACGTGCGTCCTGCAGCGCAACGGCGGCTACGGCTGCAGCGGCGCGATCCCCTCGGCACCGGACGGCGCGAACTTCGTCAGCGGCGGCCCGGGTGTTCCGCAGTTCTCCGCGACGACGGCCGACGTGTTCGCCGTCGTCGGCGACGCCAAGCCGCTTCCGGCCGGTTCGCGGATCAGCTTCCAGACCGTCAGCTGCGGCAGCGACGGCGGTATGACCACGTGCTCGGACAGCCGCAACCAGTCCGGCTTCGTGTTGTCCCCCGCGGGCAGCTACATCATCAACGGGGGCAGGGATCCGCTGCTCGAGCGGCCCGAGGGCACCAACCCCTTCTTCAACTGAGCGCTAGAACCCCGCGCCGTGCACCTCGTGCCCGGGCTTTTCGACCATCAGGCCGCGGTACGCCTCTTCGACACTGGAGCCGTGGTTGACCACTGCGTCGACCTCGCGAGCGATCGGCATCGAAATCCCGTACTGGTCAGCGAATTCCATGATGACGCTGGCGGCCTTGACGCCCTCGGCGACCTGGTTCATCGACGCGATGATCTCGTCAATCGGCTTGCCCGCGCCCAACTGCTCGCCGACGTGGCGGTTGCGGCTGCGCTGGCTGGTGCACGTGACGATCAGGTCACCGATGCCGGCCAGGCCGGCGAATGTGTCGCGGTGCCCGCCGGTCGCCTCGCCGAGTTTGGACATCTCGCGGATCGCGCGGGCCATCACCATCGCCCGTGTGTTCTCGCCGATACCGAGCGAGTAGCCCATGCCGACCGCGATCGCGTAGACGTTCTTCAACGCCCCGGCCATCTCCACGCCGACCACGTCGTCGGTGGTGTAGGTGCGAAACCGCTTGGTGCGGAACAGTCGTGCCAGGTCCGCCGCGAGTTGCTGGTCGGGCATGGCGAGCACCGCGGCGGCGGCGTACCCCTCGGCCACCTCGCGCGCGATGTTCGGCCCGGCCAGGATTCCGGCCGGATGTCCGGGCAGCACCTCGGAGACGACCTGGCTCATCCGATAGTTGGTGCCCTGCTCGAGACCCTTGACCAGCGACACCACCGGGACCCACGGCCGCAGCTCCCTGGCCAGTTCGGTGAGCACGGCGCGGAAGCCGTGTGACGGCACGCCCATGACGATGACGTCGGCGCACGACGCCGCCTCGGAAAAGTCCGTCGTCGCCTTCAGACCGTCCGGAAGCTCGACCTCGTTGCCCAGGTACTTCGAGTTGCGGTGGTTGTCGTTGATGTCATCGGCGGTCTCCGCAGAGCGCACCCACTGCAGCGTCGGCCCGCGGCGGGCGCAGATGGACGCCACGGTGGTGCCCCAGGAGCCTCCACCGAGAACGACGACTTGGGGAACACGTTGCGCAGGTGCCATGCCGATCAGGGTAGGTCGGACGGCCCAAAACCAGGGCGTATTCGGAAACGACGGCTCAGTGTGCGCGCCGATTTCTGCGGCAGGGCCGTGCTTGACCGGGTCGACCCGACCCTCAGGCAGAAGTGGGCGCACTCACGCTAGGTGGCTCCGAGCGCTCAGCGGTAGTTGACGAACTGCAGTGCCACGTCGAGGTCGGCGCCTTTGAGCAGGGCGATCACCGCCTGCAGATCGTCGCGCTTCTTGCTGCTGACGCGGATCTCCTCGCCCTGGATCTGTGCCTTGACGCCCTTGGGGCCCTCGTCGCGGATCAGCTTGGTGATCTTCTTGGCCTGCTCGCTCGTGATGCCCTGTTTGATCTGGCCGCTGACCTTGTAGGTCTTGCCCGACGCCTGCGGATCGCCGGCGTCGAACGCCTTCATCGAGATGTCGCGGCGCACGAGCTTCTCCTTGAACACGTCGACGGCGGCCTTGGCGCGCTCCTCGGTCGAGCTGGTGATGACGACGGTCTCCTCGCCCTGCCACTCGATCGACGTGTCGGTGCCGCGGAAGTCGTAGCGGGTGGCCAGCTCCTTGGCGGCCTGGTTCAGCGCGTTGTCCACCTCCTGGCGGTCGACCTTGCTCACGACATCGAACGATGAATCCGCCATGGATCGGTCCTCCTAGATGCTCGACTGAGGGTCTGGTCCCGTTTTCGTCTTCGGACCATCCTCGTTGTACCCTGCAAGTCGCACCAAACCGGGTCACCCGGCGGTGCAGCACCCAGGCAGGTTGCCCGAGCGGCCAATGGGAGCGGACTGTAAATCCGTCGGCTTACGCCTACGCAGGTTCGAATCCTGCACCTGCCACGCTATTCAGGTCGTTTGAGCGGGCCTGATGTGTTATGACCGCTCGCTTCCACCTCCTACGGCAATGCCCGAAGCACCACGCCTCGCTGCCGAGAGCCCTTTAGCGCAGCGAGCGTCTCCTCGGACGGCGCAGCGGTGAGCATGGCGACGAAGTCGTCGAGCAGTGCGCTCACGTGCAACGCGTACGACGCGACCGGTTGTCCGAAAGAGCGATATCGGTGACGGTCGGCGCACGCGTGCACACACATTGCGGAGACCTTGTGGATCCGCTCGTCGCGGATGGCTCGCGGAATGTGCTTGGTGAGATCGCCGACCCTTCGGACGTACTCGCGATGGGACTGCGCGTGCTCCTCCGGTAGCGAGGCCAGCGGGCTGACTGACGAGTCATAGCGCAGTAGCTGTTCGAGGAACGATACGTAGAAGCAATTCTCGTCCTCGGCCATCTCGATGAGCGGCAACTGGTGCGCCTCGACAATGCCCCGTAGGTCATCGGAGCCGGCGCGCGCCGCCAGCAGCCGGCGTCGCTGCGTCAGGTGTTCCAGCCGGTTCAGCAGGATCGCTTGCACCAGAGCCTCTTTGGACCCGAAGTGGTACTGCACCGCCGACTTGTTGGCCATGCCCGCCTCGGTGCCGATTTGACGAAGCGGCACACCGTCGAGACCGCGTTGGGCGAACAGCCGCTCCGCGGTGAGCACCAACTGTTGCTTCGGCGACAGTTCCACTGACACGGACATGGCAAGACAATCTCATACTGGACGGATTAAGTCTAGGGACTTAAAGTGCAGTCATTCGTCTTCACCGAGAGAGGTGCCTGTGAGCACGAACCCGCCTTATCAGGACGTGATGGTCGCCGACCCGGTCGTCGGGCCGGTGTGGAACGGCCGGGGTTGAGTCGGCGAGACCGCCGGTTCGTCACGCTGACCTGCGTGTGTGCACTCGAAAGCGTCGACCTCATGAACCAGCACATGTACGCCGCACTGGCCAGCGGCGACATCACCTACGAGGAACTGCTCGAATTCGTCTTGCACTTCGCGGTGTACTGCGGCTGGCCGCGGGCGTCGGAAGCCGAAGGCGCGGCACGTAATGAGTGGGTTCGATTAGCAGAAGAGCGGGGTGAGGAAGTACCGCCGAGGCCAGAACTCCCGACGGAATCGCTTGGGCCGACGGATCACGACGTTCGCCTCGACGAGGGTGAGAAGTGCTTCGTCGACGTGAACCTGCTGCCGGCTCCGCCGCGGGACTCGCCGTACTTCCAGGCCGGCATCCTGGCATTCGTCTTCGGCCACCTCTGGCAACGACCGAACCTCGGCCGTCGTGAGCGCCGGTTGATCACGGTCGCTGCGGTCGGGGTGTCCGGTGCGCTCGGGCCGATCTATTCCCATGTCGGGTCGGCCCTGGAGTCCGGCGACATCAGCCGTTCGGAGATGAACGAAGTCATTTTGCAGTTCTCTGCCTACAGCGGATTTCCCAAGGGCCGGGTCCTCCAGACAGCCGCAGACCAGTCGTGGCAGCGCATCGCGGCCGCCATGCCAACCGCCAATGCGAAAGGAGTCTGATGTCGAAGTCACTGGCAGGAAAGGTCGCCTTCATCACCGGCGCGGCGAGAGGGCAGGGCCGTGCGCACGCCGTGCGGTTGGCTCGTGAAGGAGCCGACATCATCGGAGTCGATATCTGCGAGAACATCGCGTCGATGACGTATCCGAATGCCTCGATGGCCGACCTCGACGAAACCGAGAGGCTCGTCGAGAAAGAAGGTCAACGCATGGTGGCGCGCAAAGGCGATGTTCGGAGCTATCGCGACATGCTAACCGCGGTGGATGCCGGCGTTGAGCAGTTCGGCCGTATCGACATCATCATCGCCAATGCCGGAATCGTCCGTCTAGCAGGCGAATCAGACGATTTCATGCAGGATTGGCAGGATGTGATCGACACCAACCTGACCGGCGTCTACCACACCATCCGAGCCGCGTTGCCCGTCATGCGTGGGGGCAAACAAGGTGGATCGATTGTCATCACAAGCTCCACGGCGGGTCTGAAGGGCACCGCCTCGCTCAACGCCAGCGGAAACGCCTACGCCGCAGCCAAACGCGGCGTGGTCGCACTGATGCAGAACATCGCCAACTACCTTGCCCCCGAATGGATCCGGGTGAACACCATCCACCCCACCGGAGTGCTCAGCGGAATGACGCAGAACGAGGCGATGGACGCGCTGATGGCGCAGGCGGCTGAAGGCGGCCAGAATGCGATCTCGGGCATGGAGAACGCGCTACCGCTGCCCATCCTCCAACCCGAGGATGTCGCCCACGCTGTAGCTTTCCTGGTTTCGGAGGAGGCCAAATTCATCACCGGCATTCAGTGGCCGCTCGACGCAGGCTTCACGGTTCGGTGAGGCAACTGTGAGATCACTGAACGGTGCGACGGCCGTCATCACCGGCGGAGCCAGCGGCATCGGATTGGCGACCGCGCACTCCCTGGCCAAGCGGGGAGCGCGGCTCGTGATTGCCGACATCCACGCCGACAACGCGGATCGGGCAGTGGCGGACATCAGGGCCGACGGCCACACGGCAGAAGCCTTCGTGTGTGATGTCGCCAAGGAGCAGGCATTCGCAGATCTCGGCGAATTCACGCGGCAGCGCTACGGATCGGTCGACATCGTCATGAACAACGTCGGCGTTTTGACCAGCGGCCGACCCGACCATCTCCCGGTCGGCGAATGGGAACGGATCATCAAGATCAACCTGATGTCCGTCGTTCGGAGTAACGCCGTCTTCCTGCCTCAACTCATTTCGCAGGGGCACGGCCATATCGTCAACACCGCCTCGTTCGCCGGGCTCTACACGTATTCCTACGATCGGATTCCGTACGCGGCGACGAAGGCCGCAATTATCCAGATCTCCGAAGGCCTCCGGCTCTACCTGCACCCGCACGGCATCGGCGTCACCGTAGTGTGTCCGGGTCCGGTGGCGACGAACATCCTCGCGACGATGCCCCCTACCTTCGGGCCAGAGGTCCAGACCGGCCTGCCCGGAGAACAATTCGGCATCCTGCAACCCGAGGAAGTCGGCGAGCAGGTCGCAGAGGCGATTCTCAACGACACCTTCATGGTCTACACCGACGATCAGGTGCGTGATCTCCTCGTCGAGCGCGCGACGGACTGGAACTCCTTCATCGCAAAACAGACCGAGAAGCTGGCTCAACGCTGAGTTCGGCGCGGCCCCGCGAGACACTTGACCGGCGGTCCAGCCAGGTCCAGTGTTTTTGCATAGGCCGCCAACCGCGCGCCGGCCAGTGAGGACTGCTCATGAGCATCGACGACGATCCGGTCAGCACGCTCGATGATCTACGTAGCGATCTCGCGCGCCGGCACAAGTGGACACCCAGCAGCGGCGCCTCGGTGGACCCGGCGGTCGTCGACGCCGATATGGCGGCCCTCGACCGCGACGGCTACCTCATTTGGGAGAACCTGCTCAGCGACGACGAGTGCCGGCAGATCAAAGCGACGGTCGCACCCTGGCTCTCGCACACCGGCCGCAACTCCTTTGAAGGGCACCGCACACAGCGCATCTACAGCCTGCTGAGCAGGACCCGCGGGTGCGACCGACTCGTCGACCATCCGCGGGTGCTCGCGGTCCTCGACCGGCTGCTGATGGACAACTACCTCCTGTCGGCCCTACAAGCCATCAACATCCAGCCCGGCGAGACCGCGCAACTGCCTCATCACGACGACGGGTTCTATCCGATTCCGCGGCCCCGCGCTCCGCTCGCCGCCGCGACGATGTGGGCGATCGACGATTTCACCGCCGACAACGGCGCCACCGTGCTCTACCCGGGCAGTCACCGCTGGGGCAGGCGGCGGCCCGAGCGGGGCGACCCCGCGATCCCCGTCGTCATGCCTGCCGGCTCGTGCGTCTTCTTCGTCGGCACCCTCTGGCACGGCGGCGGCGCCAACACCACCGACAACGCGCGACTGGCCGTCACCGCCCAGTACTGCCAGCCGTGGCTGCGGCCGATGGAGGCCTTCACGCTGTCGATCTCCCGCGACACGGCGCGAGAGGTCTCCGACGACATCCGGCGCATGATCGGCTACAGCATTCACCCGCCGTTCGTCGGCGCCGTCGACGGTCTGCACCCGCTGCGGCTGTTGGAGCAGCCATAGTCGACATTGCCACTGAGGTTGCTGCAAAGCCGACGCAACAACCCGGTGTGCAAACTCGGCGCTAGGGCGCCACCCGCGAACCGAAAGCCGGCCGAGCGGTGACCAACGCCTCGGCCGGAAAAAGCTGGTCCGCCAGGGCGAGCCAGTCCACGGTTTGATCCTCAGGGGCGTGCGTCGCTTCGAACATCGTCGGTTCCTTCGTTTGGTCTTGGACCAATCGTCGACGTCAAGCGCCGCGCGCGTAATGGCCGCCGAGCCAGTTTCGGCTGCGCGTTCGGAAGCGTTTCCTATCCGCCAGGTAAGGGTCGCAACTCAGAACGCGTCGGGATCACCGGGTTCGGTTTCGAGCACCTCACGGTTGAAGATCAACATCTTGGCGAAGTACAGCCCGCCCGCCGCTACGACGCCCAGGACGATCAGGTCGGGGACCAGTGAGTCCGAGGGCGACATCAGCGCCACCAACGAGAACACCACCCAGATGATGGCGGCGATCGCCACGGGCACCTCGAAGCGTCCCAACCCGAACGCACCCTCCCTGCGGCCCAGCCGCTTTCGCACCGACAGGTACAACACGGAGATGGCTCCGTAGATCAGCGCCGGAAGGATCGTCGACCCGACAATCAGCTGCAGCAAGGCCTGACCCGGCAGCGCCACCATGAGAGCGACGCCCACGACGAACATCAGCACGGTCGCGGGAATCGGCGTACGGGTGCGCGGGTTGACTCGGCGGAACAAGGTGTAGCCCGGGAAGCGGGAATCACGAGCCATGGCGAACACGATGCGAGAGCAGGAGGCCAACATCACCATTCCCGCACCGAACATCGCAAACGCGATTCCCGACAACAGGATTCGCTCAGTGAGGGATCCCAGCTGGTCGCGGATGATCGTCGCCACCGGCGATTCGCTGTTGCTGACCTCCGGAATGCTCTTGATGCCGACGGTGAGGGTGAAGATGAAGATGAACCCCAGGACGGCCGATGCCAGCACCGAGGTGACGATCGCCCGCGGGACGCTGCGGTAGGGGTCCTTGGCCTCCTCGGCCAGGTTGGCCGCCGAGTCGAAGCCGACCAGCGTCACCAGTCCCATGACCATCCCGGCCATCAAGCCGCCGCCGATCGCGAAGTAGTCGGGTGAGCCGGCGGCGATGCCCTGCGAGACCACGTTGTCGACGGTTCCGCTGCCGCTGAACACCATCACCGCGCCGAGCGCGATCACCAGCACCACGACGATCGTCAGCTCCAGCGCCACCGCCGCCGAGGTGACCATTCCGAGCAGCCGGGTCGAGGCGATGACGAGCACCGTTTGCGTCGCCAACACCGCCAGCGTGATCACCCGCGCCACATCCTCGTCGGGCGCCATACCGAGCAGCGGCATGAGCGCCTGGCTGGCGAGCGCGTTGTCCATGGCCACCACGCCGATGGCCAGAAACCAGAACGTCAACCACCCGAAGAACCAGCCGACCTTCGGGTTCGCCAGCCTCGATGCCCACTGATAGGAGGAGCCGCTGAGCGCGATCCGAGCGGCGAACTGGGCGACGACAAGTGCCACCAGGGTCTGCCCGGCCGCCGCGACCAACCACAACCAGATGCCGACGGGTCCTGAACTCTGAAGCACCGCACCATAACTGGCGAAGACGCCGACCGCAACCGAGATGAACGCGAACGAGATCGCGAACACCTGGAACGAGCCGAGACTCCGCTTCAGTTCGGGCGTATAACCGCATTCCCGAGACTCGTCATCGGCGGATTGACCCTGCACGACGCCCTCTATGGTCATCCACCCATCCCTTCTGAAGTTAGGTGAACAGTATGGCACCGGATATTCCGCGGTCGTCAATTCGGTGATTATCTTCGCCGCTGATCTGTACGTTCGGAGAACTGTCCTCAGTCGTCGGAAGGTCAACGGTCATGACAGAGGTTGCACCGGACGAAACAGACGCAGACGAAACGGTGAGGACTGTGGTTACGAGCCGAAACTCAACCGCTCCCTCGGGGTTGACGGGAGACGTTGTGCGGCCCGGAGACTCGGGCTACGACGCGGCCCGAATGGGCTACAACCACCTGTTCGCCCCGCAACCCGACGCGGTCGTGTTCTGCGCCGACACACAGGAAGTGGTCGACGCCGTGTCATGGGCGCGGCACAGCGGCGTGCCTCTGCGGGTGCGTAGCGGACGCCACTGCCTCGAGGGCTGCTCACCCGCCGGTACGGCATGGCGTCTGACAATCTGCTCGCGGCGGAGGTCGTCGTGGCCTCGACCGACGGTGGCGCGACGACGGTCATCGCCGACGAGCAGAACAGCCCGGACCTGTTGTGGGCGTTACGTGGCGCAGGCAACGGCAATTTCGGGATCGTCACATCGCTGACGTACCGCATCCATCCCGTGAAGCACACCATCCATGTCGTGGCGACAGCGCAGCGCCCCACATGCCGACGATCGGCTCACCAGCCAGTTGGAGATCCGCCCCGACAAGGTGGTGCTGGTGGCCAGGCCTCGAAGACCGGCGAAAGCTGCTCGAGCCCCGGCCACGTCGATGAAGCCGCGAACTGGAAATTCCTGTCGCAGTTCGTCTATGCACCGTATCCGCCGCAAGCCATCGACCTCGTCACATCGTTCATGGCTAAGGCCCCGACGCCGGATTGCAACTACTTCACCAACGCCTTCGGTGGCACAGTGCGAGCAAGTGAGCCGCCCGGCGGTTCTGCCTTCGCGCATCGCGATGCGCTGTTCTACGCTGAGCCCGGCGCGGGGTGGGGTGTCCGCGGCGGGATACCGGCCGCCGGCGATCCGCTGACGGACGAGTGCCTGACATGGTGCGCCGAATTCGGAGAAGCCTTGCAGCCGTATGCGAGTGGCGCCTACGTCAATGTCCCGAATGCCGGTATGCCGGAACGGCTGGTGGTTTCTGGACGCCCGCGTAGACATCGGCCCACCGTGCGTCGTCGGTCGAGACTTGTGGCTTGCCGACTGCCAGGATCGGCGCCAGTATCTGCTGGGCCTCGGCCGAGGACCCGTCGACCAGCACCGCCATGGGAATCGGCGTATTGGGGGGACAACGTCGAAAGGTTGCGCGCGATCAAGGCGAAATACGACCCTCAGAACGTGTTCGCCTTCGAGCAGAGCCTTTCGGCCGACGGCGGCTGATAACGCTTCACGCCGGTCTGAACCGCACCGCCGCGATACGTTCCCGACGAACCACATCCGCGAAATCCTCGGCCGACGGTATGCCGTCGTCGCGGAACTTCAGCCCCATCATCGTCGGGGCACGCTTGGCGCCCCAGGCTTTCGCGCAGCGGTGCGACAACTCGGCGACGAGCGCGGTGTCGGTCAGCAGTTCACCGCGCATCGTCGTCGTCCTACCGTCGAGCAGTATGTCCGCGGTCGCCCCGTCGCGGAAGTTGTTCTTCCATCCCGCTGAGGTCAACGCATACAGTTCGCCGTCAATTCGATGGGCGCTCACCGGGATTGAGTATCGGCGTCCGCTCTTGCGGCCGACGACGTTGACCACCATCATGCGGCTGCGCAGTGGTCCGGCGAGGGGAGTGCGCAGCAACCTGCCGATCAAGGGGTTCACGATCCGCAGCACCCTGTCGGACGGGTGTGCCGCCGTGACAGCGGGGGTTTGTTCTGCCATGGATGTCACGGTATGACGGGGCGGTCCCGCAGAAGCGGTTCTCGCCAAAGTCGAAGCGCATGTGCCCAGCACCGTCGATGAGCGGTCCCAACGCTGGTGACGCTGATGTGACGCCTGTGGTTCGAGCGGGAGATTACGCCTACGTCGGTTGGTCCGTTCCTCATGTCGGCTCCAGCCGTGCAAGATGGTCGTGGAGCATCCCCGAACGGCACGGAGGCGGGTACATGCCTGAAGTCCAGTCCGCACCATCCAGTATTGGTGTCCTGACCAGCGGCGGTGACGCCGCCGGCATGAACGCAGCGGTACGCGCCGTCGTGCTTACCGCCGCGCACCACGGCATCGACGTGTATGCGGTCCACGAGGGATACCACGGGCTCGTCACAGGTGGTGACCTCATCCGGCGTATGGAACCGATTGATGTCGAGGCAATCCTGCACCAGGGCGGTACTGTCATCGGCACCGCCCGATCGAAGCAGTTCAGAACTCGTGAAGGCCGGCGATCGGCCGCGCGCAACCTGGTCGAGCACGGTATCGACGCCCTAGTGGTGATCGGCGGTGACGGCAGTCTTGCGGGGGCAAACCTGTTCCGTCAGGAGTGGTCGGGATTGCTCGCTGAATTGGTTGAGGCCGGGGACATCTCGCAGGACCTGGCGGATGATCATCCTTTTCTGCGACTTGCTGGTTTGGTCGGGTCCATCGACAACGACATGGCAGGCACCGACATGACGGTAGGCGCCGATACGGCGTTGCACCGGATCATCGAGGCCTTGGATGCCTTGCACAGCACCGCTGCCAGCCACCAGCGCACCTTCGTGGTGGAAGTGATGGGCAGGAACTGCGGCTACCTCGCCCTCATGTCGTCGCTGGCGACCGCCGCGAGTTGGGTCCTCATACCCGAACAACCGCCAGGCGAGGGCTGGCGAGAGCGGATGTGTCGCGACATCAAGGCGGGCCGATCGATCGGCCGTCGACACAGCGTGGTCGTCGTCGCCGAGGGTGCCCACCGCGACGGCAACCGGATCACCGCCGAACAGGTCAGAGAACTGCTGGAGGACGAACTCGGTGAGGATGTCCGCATCACCGTCTTGGGTCACGTCCAACGTGGCGGTGCGCCAAGCGCTTTCGACCGCTACCTGGCAACGCACTTCGGCTTTCTGGCTGTGGAACGACTGCTTGCCGACACGCCCGACGCGCCCGCGCAACTGATCGGATTGCGGGGTAACCGCGTGGTTGCCTCGCCACTGATGGAATGCGTGGAGCGGACCCAAGAAGTCGCCACACGAATGAAGTCACGGGACTATGCGGGAGCGATTCAGGCGCGCGGGGGACATTTCGCGGAATCGTGCAGGGTCCTGGACACCATCCAACAGGCTGCGCCGCGGCCCGCCGAGGCAAAGCGCTTCCGGATCGCCGTTGTACACGCCGGCGGACCGGCGCCCGGGATGAACACCGCGGTGCGCGCCGCCGTCCGACTCGGCCTGGATCGCGGCCACACCGTATTGGCGGTCAAGAACGGGTTTCGGGGATTAGCCAACGGTGACGTACACGAGATGGGTTGGATGGATGTCAGCGGCTGGGTGTCCGAGGGGGGCGCCGAGATCGGCACCAATCGCTACGTGCCCGACCGGGCCGGTATCGCCCGGATCGCCGAACAGATAGCCGCTCACCGTATCGACGGGCTCATCGTCGCCGGCGGATGGGCGGGTTACCGGGCCGCTCACGAGCTCTATCGGCATCGGCAGGAGTATGACGCCCTTGACATCCCACTCGTGTGCATGCCGATGACCATCAACAACGATGTCCCGGCAAGTGAATTGAGTATCGGCAGTGATACCGCGCTGAACAGCATCGTCTCCGACGTCGACAAGATACGGCAGTCCGCGGTCGCCACGCGACGAGTGTTCATTGTCGAAGTGATGGGCCACGACTGCGGTTATCTTGCCCTGGTCAGCGGGCTGGCCACCGGTGCAGATCGCGTCTACCTACCGGAGGAGGGCATCACACTGAACGCCCTGACCGCCGACGTGCACGCGCTCGCGGACCGTTTCCGAGCCGGCAAGCGGGTGGGCCTGATCGTGCGCAGCGAAGGCTCCGACCGCGTCTACACCACCAGATTCATTACCGCACTGTTCGAGAAAGAAGGCGCGGAGTTGTTCGATGCGCGGGAGGAGGTTCTTGGCTACGTCCAGGAGGGCGGAAACCCGTCGCCGTTCGACCGGGTGCAGGCGACGATCATGACCGCCCGCTGTATCGGATTCCTCTCAGAACAGCTCTCGTCCGGTGGCCGCGCCGGCGCAATGCTCGGATTTCAGTCCGGCGAACTGCGATTCACCGATCTCGCGCATTACCCGACGCTCATCGAGGGCAACGCTCAGCGACCGGTCGAACAGCAGTGGTGGGACCATCGTCACCTGGCTGACGTCATGCGCGACTAAAGGGGCGGCCACGATGCGAAACTCGTGATTGCGCGGCAACGTCGCGCCGGGCAAGCGCGCTGGCGCACTCCCGAAGTGTCGCCGAAGTCCTTGCGGTATTGGGCAGTTCCGCAGACGGGCTCGACGGCGCCACCATGCACAAGCGGCTGGATGTGTTCGTCACCTCGTCAAGCTCTCGGCCCCAGGTGTTTTCGGGGTGTTGGTCGCCCTCACGCCCGCGACCGCGGCTCCACCGACGAGTCGACTACAGACCCAGCGACGTCTGCGCCTGCTTGAGGGTCGCCGCAGAACCCTGCAAGCTGAGCAGTTCGGAGACCGACAGCGGCACTTCGAGCACCCGGCCCGCACCCGCGGCTGTCACGACCGTCGGCAATGACAGGCAGACATCAGTGATCTCATAGACGCCGCGCTGCACGGTCGACACCGGCAACACCCGGTGTTGGTCGTAGAGGATTGCCTCGATGATCCGGGCGGTCGACAGTCCGATGGCCAGGCTCGTCGCGCCCTTACCGGCGATGACCTCGTAGGCCGCGTTGACGACGGCCGCCGATATCTCGTTACGGGTCGGTTCGTCGAACACCACAGTGCCGTCGATGCGGAACTTCTCGGCAGGCACCCCGCCGATCGACACGCTCGACCACAGCGGGATCTGCGAATCGCCGTGTTCGCCCACGATGAAGCCGTGCACATTGGCGACGGCGAGGTCAGCCTGCTGAGCGATCAGATAGCGAAACCTGCTGGAATCCAACACCGTCCCGGACCCGAAAATCCGGCCGTCGTCAGTGCCCACCGCCTCGACCGCGGCGTAGGTGACGACGTCGACCGGGTTGGTGACGAACACGATGACCGCGTCGGGTGACTGTTCGAGCAGCTGTGGCGTCAACGATTGCGCCATCGCCACATTGGCGGTCGCCAAGTCCAGTCGGGTCTGCCCCTCGTCCTGTTTGGCGCCTGCCGTGACGATGATGATCCTCGAACCGGCGGTGATGCCGATGTCATCAGAGCCGATGGTGGGGCAGTGAGGTACGAACTGGCTGCCGTGATTGAGGTCGAGCAGCTCGGCGCGGACCTTCTTGGCGTTGATGTCATAGAGCGCCAGGGCACCCGCGGAGCCCCGGATCAGGCAGGCGTAGGCGATCGCGGTGCCGACGCTGCCCATCCCGACGATGCTGACCTTGTTCGACAGCCCCTGCGACGTCTTCCTCATGGCTCCATAGTCGACGATGCGGGCCTGTTCCGGATGGATCCAGACGGAAATAGGACGGAAATCAGCCTGCCGCCGGGCTTTCCGTCCGCCGGCCCGGACTCAATACAGCGGCCACCAGACGGGGATCACCACCATCGCGACCGCGAACCACGCCACCATCGTGACGATGCCGAGCCGCCAGTAGTCGCCGAAGCGGTAACCACCCGGGTTCAGCACGATCATGTTGGCCGGTGTGGCGATCGGTCAGCAGGTCGACTCCCGCTCCGGCAACAACCGACGGCCGAACACCACCGTAACCAGCACCGTCACGAGCACCAGCGGGACACCGACCAGCGCGAATTCGAAGTAGCCGAACCCGGAACCGCCGTGGTCGCGCGACGCGTCGTAGATGAGGACGTTCACCGGGCTGCCGCCCAGCGTGAGCAGCGCCCCCGCACTGGCGCCAAAACGCCAACGGAATCAATACTTTCGATGGCGCGATCCGCGCCCGTCGCGCCACCGACACCGTCACCGGGACCAGTGCCGCGGCCGCGCCGTTGACGGTTATCACCGCGCTGACCACTGCGCCGAGAGACATCACGGTGGCCGTCAAGCGGGCGTATGCCCGCCCTGCCAACCGGGTCAGCGTCCGGCTCACCCAGGCGGTGACCCCGGATGCCTCCAGGCCCTCGCTGACCACGAAGAGCGACGCGATGAACACGATCACCGCATCGCCGAATCCGCTGAACAGTGTCCTCGTGTCGACCAGCCCGGTGAAGTACAGCAGCAACGCCACACCGATCGCGACCACCTCGACGGGGAGCCGGTTCCAGATGAACAACACGACGGCGACCCCGACGATCACCAAGCTCAGTGTTGCTTCAGACATTCTGTGGACATTCGATCGTTTCACCTGCGCTTGTTGTACGGCGTTCCGAGGTGGTCTGACGCACGCTGTGGTCGATTATCGCGGCGATGACCACGACTCCGCGGTGGTTTCACGACGCCGCCCGTCGAAAGGCGACCGCTCCAGAACGCCGTAACGTCCGCCGATCACGGTATGCGATCGCCGAGGTGTGGCGATAATGGCGTCATGGCAGCCCATCCTGAGTTCGAGATTGCCCCCTGGGAACTGCGGTGGTCCGGCTTCGATCTCGATTTGCTGCCTGACGTCGAATCGATCTTCGCCCTCTCGAACGGCCACATCGGTCTGCGTGGATCCCTCGACGAGGGAGAGCCGGTCGGCACACCGGGCACGTTTCTGAACGGGTTCTACGAGAACCACGAATTGCCTTATGCAGAAGGTGGATACGGCTATCCCGAGGATGGCCAGACCATCGTGAACGTAACCGATGGAAAGATCATCCAGCTGTTCGTCCAGGACTCGCCGATGGATATGCGCTACGGCAGGGTGGTCGAACACGAACACATCCTCGACTTCCGTACGGGAACGCTGCGCCGCAACACCGTCTGGGCGTCACAGACCGGACGGTGCGTCCGAATCAGCTCCGAGCGCTTGGTCTCGTTCACCCAACGCGCGGTGGCCGCGATCCGCTACGAGGTCGAGCCGCTGGACTCGTCCTTGGAACTGGTGGTGCAGTCCGACTTGCTGGCCAACGAGTCGGTGGTCACCGCGAGTGACGATCCGCGTCTGGCGGCCGCACTGGATCATCCCCTGGTCGCTGAATTCTCTTTCGCAGAGCGAAGTTCCGCAGTACTCGTCCATCACACAAGACATTCCGGATTGCGTGTCGCCGCCGGCATGGATCATCAGCTCGACCTTCCGTCCGGCAGCGCGTGCGATATCCGCGCCGAAGACGACCTGGCGCGCATGACCGTCGCGGGCGACGTCGCCAAGGACCAGATACTGCGGATGACGAAGTTCATCGCGTACGGATGGTCGAGCAGACGCTCGACGGAGGCGTTGCGGGCGCAGGTGGAGGCCGCGCTCGCGCAGGCGAAGCAGACCGGGTGGGACAATCTTCTGTCAGCACAACGCGAATACCTCGATGCGTTCTGGTCCCACGCCGATATCGAGATCGACGGCGATCCAGAACTCCAACAGGCGATCCGGTACGCGTTGTTCCAGGTGCTGCAGGCGGGGGCCCGCGGTGAAAGCCGTCCCATCTCGGCGAAGGGCCTCACCGGAACCGGATACGGCGGACACGCCTTCTGGGATACCGAGATCTACGTGCTGCCCATGCTGATCCACACCATGCCGGAAGCGGCGGCCGCTGCACTGCGCTGGCGGCACTCCACGTTGCCGAGCGCCAAGCGACGGGCTCGCGAACTCGCCCACGACGGAGCGATGTTCGCGTGGCGGACGATCAACGGTGACGAGTGCTCCGGCTACTGGCCGGCTGGGACGGCGGCCGTGCACGTGACAGCCGACATCGCCTATGCAACAGCGCAATACGTCGCCGCGACCGGAGACCGGCAATTCGAGAACGACTACGGCGTCGAGCTGCTGGTGGAGACCGCACGCCTGTGGGTCAGCCTCGGTCACCACGATTCGACGGGGCAGTTCCGGATCGACGGCGTCACCGGACCTGATGAGTACACCGCGCTGGTGGACAACAACCTGTTCACCAACTTGATGGCCCAACACAATCTCACCGAAGCCGCCGCCGCCTGTGAGCGCAATCCGGTGGTGGCCCGCCGCCTCGGCGTGAGCGCGGAAGAGACCGCGGTATGGCGCGTCGCGGCCTCGCACATGGTGGTGCCGTTCAACGACGACCTCGAAGTGCACGAGCAGTCGGAAAGCTTCACCCGGATGGCCCTGTGGAACTACGCCGAGACGCCGCCGAGCGCGTACCCGCTTCTGCTGAACTACCCGTACTTCGAGCTGTATCGCACCCAGGTCGTCAAGCAGGCGGACCTCACGCTGGCGATGTACTTGCGGGGCGACGCCTTCACCCCGCAGGAGAAGCTGCGCAATTTCGAGTACTACGAAGCGCAGACCGTCCGGGACTCATCGTTGTCGGCCTGCGGACAAGGGGTGCTGGCTGCCGAGGTCGGCCAGCTGCGGCTCGCCTACGACTACCTGGTCGAGACGGCGTTCATCGACCTGCACAACCTCCACGACAACGTGTCCAGCGGGCTGCACATCGCCGCGCTCGCCGGGACGTGGCTGGTCTGCGTGGCGGGCTTCGGCGGAATGCGTTGTCGCGGAGACGAGCTCACGTTTGCGCCCGCACTTCCGCCGGCGCTGAACCGGCTGAAGTTCAGGCTCACCTGGCGCAACAGTTGCCTAGCGGTGGAAGTCACCGCGCATGAGGCGACGTATCGCCTTCAGTCGGGTGATCCGGTACTCCTCACCCACCACGGTCAGCCGGTGACCGTCGACAACGATGCGGTGGTCCTCCCGCTCCCGAAGCCGCCGCCGGAGCGCGACATCGAGTTCCCGACCCACCGCGCGCCGTACCGAAGGGCGTGACGCCCGGCGCACTGGTTAGAGCGATCCGAGGTCGTCGGGCACGTCGACGGCGTGTTCGCGCAGCGCCTCCAGCGGAATCACCTCGAGCGTGCGTTCATGCGTCGACGCCAGCACCACCGGCGCGGCGAAGCCGTCCTGATAGGCCTTCAACCAGTTCACCGCGGTCACGCACCAACGGTCGCCGGGCCGCAGGCCCGGGAAGCGGTACTCGGGTCGCGGGGTGGACAGATCGTTGCCGATCGACCGCTGGTGCCGGAGGAACTCCGCCGTCACGACCGCGCAGATCGTGTGGCTGCCGAGATCCTCGGGCCCGGTCGAACAGCACCCGTCCCGGTAGAAGCCGGTCAGCGGGTCGGAACTGCACGGCTGAAGCGGCTCGCCGAGCACATTGAGTTCAGCCACCAGTCGTCCATCGTTTCGGAGGGTCCTAATATTCAGTACTACCCGAACATATTCGAGTGAACGAGGAGCATCCGGCATGGCCGCGCTCAGGACTGGCGACGGATTTCCCGACATCGTCGTGACCGCTGTCGCGTCGACGACAGCGTTGGCCACCGACGCCGAAGAGACCTGGCAGCTGCTCCAGCAGGGCAGAAGCGGCATCCGGGCGCTCGACAAGTGGTTCGTCGACGAGTTCGATTCCCCGGTCCGCATCGGGGGCGCGATCCTCGAGAATCTCGACGAACAGCTGGACCGCGTCGAGCGGCGCCGGACGTCGTACATGCAGAAGATGTCGACCGTCTTGAGTCGCAGGCTGTGGGAGATCGCGGGCAACCCCGACGTCGATACCCGCCGGCTGGCGGTCTCGGTCGGCCTCGCGCTCGGCAGCACCGAGGAAATTCCGCTCCAGCACGATCTCTGGCGGCAGAAGGGCCTGCGCGCCGTGTCGCCGCTGACCATCCAGATGTACATGCCCAACGGGGCGGCCGCCGCGGTCGGCCTGGATCGGAAGGCGAAGGCGGGCATCATCTCGCCGGTGATGGCCGACGCGTCGGGCGCCGCGGCCATCGCCCAGGGCTGGCGACACCTCGTCCTGGGCGAAGCCGACATGGTGATCTGCGGTGGGGTCGAGACCCACATCGAGGCGGTCCCGGTTGCGGCCTTCAGCCTGCAGGAACTGTTGTCGACCAACAACGACGATCCCGCGGGCGCCTGCCGACCCTTCGACAAGGACCGCGACGGCATGGTGTTCGGCGAAGGCGGTGCGCTGATGCTCATCGAAACCGAGGAGCACGCCAAGGCGCGCGGGGCGCAACCGCTGGCCCGGCTGATGGGCGCGAGCATGACCTCGGACGCCTACGACATCACCGAACCCGATCCCGACGGCGAGCGCGCCAGCGACGCGATCGCCCGGGCGATCGAACTGGCCGGCCTCAGCCCGACCGATATCGACCACATCAATGCCCACGCCACCGGCACCGTCCACGGCGACCTGGCCGAGGCCAAGGCCATCCGCAAGGCGCTCGGCGACCACTCGCCTGCGGTGTATGCGCCCAAGGCGGCGCTGGGGCATTCACTGGGATCGGCCGGTGCGATCGAGGCCGTGTTGACGGTGCAGGCGCTGCGCGACGGGCTCGTTCCGCCCACGCTCAACCTCAAGGACCTCGATCCGCAGATCGACCTCGACGTGGTTGCCGAGAGTCCGCGCCGCGCCGACTACCGGTACGCGGTCACCAACTCGTTCGGGCTCGGCGGCTACAACGTGTCGTTGGTGCTCGGCGCCTACTAGCGGCTATTTGGTCAGCGTGAACTGTCCGACGTAGCTGACGTTGCGGCTGAAGAAGTCCGAGCAGCCGCGCAGGTACTTCATGTAGCGGTCGTAGACCTCCTGCGACGTCACCGCGATCGCCTGATCCTTGGCGGCCTCGAGCTTTTCGGCCCACGTGTCCAGGGTGCGGACGTAGTGCGGGGTCATCTCGTCGAAGTCGGCGACGGTGAAGCCGGCGTTCCCCGCGAACTCGTAGACGTCCTCGTCGCACGGCACGGCGCCGCCGGGGAAGATCTCCTTGGCGATGAACCGCATGAACTTCAGGTCCGACATCACGATCGGGATGCCCAGCTCGGGCCAGCGCTTGAGCGGGTGCCCCATGATCGTCTGCAGCACCATCCGGCCGTCGGCGGGCATGACGCGGTGGCAGGTGTCGAAGAACGCCTTGTACTTGGTCTTGGGCCACGCCTCGAACGCCTCGATGGACACGATGCGGTCGACCGGCTCGTCGAACTCCTCCCAGCCCTTGAGCAGCACCCGCCGGGACCGGTCCGTTTCGACCGCGTCGAGGATCTGCTGACCCAGTGCGTGCTGATTACGGCTCAGCGTCAGCCCGACGACGTTGACGTCGTAGGTCTCGATCGCGCGCTTCATCACCGAAGCCCAGCCGCAGCCGATGTCGAGCAGGGTCATCCCGGGTTTCAGGTCGAGCTTGGCGAGCGCGCGGTCGATCTTGGCGTACTGCGCTTCCTCGAGGGACATGTCGTCACGCTCGTAGTACGCACAGCTGTAGGTCCGCGTCGGATCCTGAAAGAGGCCGAAGAAGTCGTTCGAAAGGTCGTAGTGGGCTTGAACGTCCTCGTACGCGACCTTCATCGTCGTCCCCGAACTATCCGACATCTTCCTTTGGCCTCCTATGCGGTTACGCGACCCCGACGACCCCGTAACGACCAAGCTTTATATCGCACTTTTCGTAAACCGGCTAAGCAGCCGCCTTCTCGCACGTGAACTGAGCGACATCGGTGTAGCCGTCGCGGAAAAGGTCGGCACAACCGGTCAGGTATTTGCGGAAGCGCTCGTAAATCTGCTCGGAGGTGATCTCGATCGCCTCGTCCTTCTTGGCCTCGAGGTTCGCTGCCCAGGTATCGAGCGTCTTGACGTAGTGCGACTGCAGGTGCTGTTCACGCGTGACCGTATAGCCGGCCTTGTTTGCGTGCTCGCGCACCATCGAGGCCAGCGGCAAACGTCCGCCGGGGTAGATCTCGTCCATGATGAACTTGATGAATCTCACCCGGGACATGGTCAGCGGCAGTCCTTTTGCCTTGATCTCCTCGTCCTCGGGAATGATGATCGTGTGTAGCATCATCACGCCGTCGTCGGGCATCCAGTTGAAGGTCTTCTTGAAGTAGTCGTCGTACTTGTTGAAGCCGAAGTGCTCGAACGCGCCGATGGAGACGATTCGGTCGACCCGGCCCTCGAATTCCTCCCACGGCTGCAGCCGGACTTCCATCTTCCGGTCGCTCTTGATGTTGGCGAACCGGTTCTCCTCGATGTGGCGCTTCTGGTTCTCGCTCAGCGTGAGGCCGATGACGTTGACGTCGTACTTCTCCACGGCCCGCTGAATCGTCGAACCCCAGCCGCAGCCGATGTCGAGCAGCGTCATTCCGGGCTTGAGGCCGAGCTTGCCCAGGGAGAGGTCGACCTTCGCGAGCTGCGCCTGCTCCAGCGTGTAGTCGTCCTTCTCGAAGTACGCGCAGCTGTAGGTCTGCGACGGATCCTGCCAGAGCTTGAAGAACTCGTTGGAGATGTCGTAGTGGAACTGGACTTCGTCCTTGTCCGATCCGCGCGTCTGCGATGCGGATTTGGACAGCCACTTCGACTGCGCCTGGTCTGTCGAGCTCTGCTGTGTATCTGAGGTTCCCACCACGGCCCACCCTTAGAAACTGATCGAGGGACGAATATTCGACTATCGCGCAGTTTTCTTCGACACGATGGTGAAACAGTACCTCCGAGCGCTGCGGTGATGAGGGGCGGCACCACGACATCAGGCCTAGATTTTCGAATTCCTGGTCATCCAGCGCATCACCTGCCAACCGACCAAGACCGGCAGCCAAATGGTCAGCACCCGATAGAGCAGAACCGACGGTACGGCGACGGCGGCGGGCATCCCGAACGCCGCCAGGCCGCCGATCAGCGCCGCCTCGACCGCGCCGATCCCGCCCGGCGTGGGTGCGGCCGAGGCCAGCGTGCCGCCCACCATTGTCACCACGGTGACCGTGATGAACGACGTGTCACCGCCGAAGGCCTCGATCGCCGCCCACAGCGCGAACGCGTTGCCCAGCGTCGTCGCGGCGCAGCCCGCCATGATGATCGCCAGCCGTCGCGGTTCCCGGGCCAGTGCGATGAGGTGCCCGACCACCTCCTCCAGCCGCGGCCGCACCGCCGTCGACAGCCACCGCCGCAGCTTCGGCACCAACAAGAACGTACCCACCAGCCCGAGCAGCACACCGCCGATCAGGTACAGCAGCGTCACGTTCGGGACGAAGCGCGACAAGTCCGCCGATACGCCGGCCGCGGTGGAGAAGAAGATGAGCAGCCCCAGGTGAGTGATGACCTGGACGGACTGCTGCAGCGCGACGGCGGTGGTGGCGCGCATCGGGCTGACACCGCCCTTCTGCAGGTACCGCGCGGACAGCGCCAGCCCGCCCACCCCAGCGGGCGTCGTGGTGGCGGCGAACTTGTTGGCCACCTGCATCACGATCAGCCCCCACAGGCTGACCAGCCCGTCGGCACACGCCCACAGCGCCGCCGCCGCACCGAGGTACGTCAGGCTCGTGGCGGCGAGGCCGAGGAGCGCCCACCACCAGTTCGCGGTGCGCAGTTCGGTGACGAACGTCGGCACCGAGGACAGGAACGGGTAGGCGACATAGACCAGCGCGGCCAGCAGTACCAGCTGGATCAGCTGGCCGCGGGTGAACCGCGTGACGGTCTCGGTGCGGATCTCGTCCACGCGGGTCTGACGCTTCACCTCGTCACGGGCGGCGGAGATGACGGCCTTGGGGTCGGTCACGGAGTTGCGGATGCGCATCGGCATCGCGGCCATGGTCAGCCGCCGCGACGCGGTCAGCACCGCGTCGTTGCCGAACGCGTCGATCGCCGCCCGCACCGCCGAACCCGCGTCGTAGAGATGCGTCGTCGTCACCAGCAGCTGAGCGATGTCGCTGCGCAACTGGGCGTCGGTGGCGCCGTACTCGGCGTTGTCGAATCCGCCGAACAGCACCGTGTCTCCGTCCACGGTGATCTCGCTGCTGCGCAGGTCGCCGTGGGAGATCTGGCAGTCGTGCAGGTCGCGCAGCGACTCCCACACCCGGCCGACGGGTATCGAGTCGGCACACTCGCTGATCGGAATTCCGCGGGGCGGGGTGTGGGCGTACAGTGTCCAGCCGCGGTCCAGCGCGGCGACGGCGATCGTCGACGCGTTGGCGATCTTGAGCTCGCCGATCGCGATGGCCATCAGGGCGCGGTGCTCGACGAGGCGGCGCATCGACGCGTGCAGCGGCGCGGTCTCGCGGTCGCGCAACCGCACTTTTCGCCACAGCTGCAGCAGCACGCCGCCGCCCCGCTGGTGGGGTCCGTAAAGTTCCATCACCGCCGCGGTCTGCTGGTCTTCGCAGGTGGCGGTCAGCACCAGCGGTCCGGCACCTGCCGGGCGCACCACCCGCAGGCCGGTGACGACGCATCCGCGCCGGGCCATCGCCCGCACCGCGCCGTCGAGGGGGACCTCCAGCCCGGGGGTTCCGACGACGAGCACCACCAGGGCGCCGACGAACCAGCCGGCCGCCAGCCCGACCAGCGAGCGGGCCGGCACCACCGCGCTGACCACCAGGTGGATCGGCACGAACGCCAGCAGCAGCGTCCACCACCAGCGCCGCCATCGGGCAGGCAACCAGGGGCCGGAGACGGTGAGCACCGCGGCGAGCATCGCGATCCAGCGCGGGTCGTCGACGAATTGGGACGCGAACGTGTCGAGGCGCCCGGACAGGTCGAAGTGCCAGCGCGGTGCGGTCAGCCCCAGGCCGCTGATCGACAACGCGGATCCGGCGATGACGGCCGCTGCGGCGTAGGCGGCGAGCAGCTTCCACTGTCGCGACAGGATCAGGCTGACCAGAATCACGAACGGCAGCGCGACGATCGCGATGCCATAGATGAGGTAGACCAGGTTGGCCTGGGTGGGCGTCAGAACCGCGACGATCTCGGAGATCGAGCGTTCCAGCGCCACCCACTCGTTGCGGGTGATGACCGAGCCGGTGATGACGATCGCGAGGAACAGCGCGGCCAGCACGACGCGGACGATGTCGTTGGTCCGCCTCGTCAAAGGCTGCAGCAGGCTGCCCGAGACGGCGATGTCCCGTCCGTCAACGCGCATGTATCAACGATCTTCTCCGGTCGGGGGTCACGTCGGTAGCGACCCGCCGTCAACTTAGCCGCTGACCCGTGGAAAGCGGCTCATTGGCCGACCGGGGACCGGAGAAGTCAGATCGCGTACTGCCTCGGCTCGTGCTGCACGGAGATCCAGTGCTCGGTGGTGAATTCGTCAATCGCCCATTGGCCGCCGAAGCGGCCGATCCCGGACGCCTTCTCCCCGCCGAACGCCGTGTTGGCGTCGTCGTTGACGGGCGCGTCGTTGACGTGGGTCATGCCGGGGATGTCCGACGGCATGATCTTGCCCTCGACGTGGTGGGGCATCGACGCGGCTTCCCACAGCACCGAGCGCACCAGGCTCCACTCGAGTTCGGCCTTGGCGAGGGTGCCGCCGGATTCGCGGACCAACCAGTCGATGATCTCGTCGTTGCGCGCCCCCATCACGTCGGCGGCGTCGCGCATCACCTGCGCGCGGGCCATGGGCGGTTGGGCCGCCCAATCTCGGTGCGCCTCAAGGGCCGTCGTGTAGGCCTCGTCGAGGTCGTCTGCGTCGGCCTGGGGGATCTCGGTCAGCACGTCGCCGGTGTAGGGGTCGGTGTCCTGCGGGTCTTGCCGGACGAGCCTGCTCGCCACTGCTTGCCGATCGGCATGGTGTCGAAATCGGGATAGCGGGTCATTTTCATTGCCTACCCGCTGCCGACGGCATTACTCTATTAGGCATGAGTACAACAACGGCGTCGGCGCTGCCGCCGGGACCTCGGCTCCCGTCGTTCGCACTGCTGTTGCTGATGATGCGGTGGTGGCCGCGGATCGTGTCGATCTGCCAACGCCGTTACGGCAACGTGTTCACGCTGACCAATTCGATGGTCGGCTCGATGGTCTACCTCTCCGATCCGGCCGACATCAAGACGGTGTTCGCCGGCGACCCGCGGATTTACCATGCCGGCGAGGCGAATTCGATGTTGGTGGGACTGTTGGGGGACAGCTCGGTGCTGGTCGTCGATGACGAGGTGCACCGCGAGCGCCGCCGGCTGATGATGGCGCCGTTCCACCGTGACGCGGTGGCGCGGCAGGCCGATGTGATGGCCGAGATCGCGGCGGACAACATCGCCGGGTGGCCGGTGGGGGAGCCGTTCGCGGTGGCGCCGAAGATGTCGGAGATCACCCTCGAGGTGATCCTGCGAACGGTGATCGGCGCCAGCGACCCCGATCGGTTGGCCGCGCTGCGCGAGGTGATGCCGCAACTGCTGAACGTCGGGCCGTGGGCATCGGTGGCGATCGCCAAACCCAAGTTGTTGAGACATCGCCTGTGGCAACGGCTGCGCCGCAACATGGATCACGCCGACCGGCTCCTGTATGCCGAGATCGCGGACCGTCGCGCCGATCCCAACCTCGCTGAGCGCACCGATGCGCTGGCGATGCTGGTGCGCGCCGGGGTCGACGACGGCGCGGGGATGACCGACCGGGAGCTGCGCGACCAACTGATCACGCTGTTGGTTGCCGGGCACGACACGACCGCGACCGGGTTGTCCTGGGCGCTGGAGCGGTTGACCCGCAATCCGGATGTGTTGTCAAAGGCCGTGCGGGCGGCCGAATCCGGCGACGACGAGTATCTGGACGCGATCGCCAAGGAGACGCTGCGGAATCGCCCCGTCGTTCCCGATGTCGGCCGGATCCTCACCGAGCCGGTGGAGATCGCCGGTCACCGGCTGCCTGCGGGGGTGATGGTGGTGCCGAGCATCACGCTGGTACACGACGATGCCGCCATCTATCCCGACCCCGACCGTTTCGATCCTGATCGCATGGTCGGCGCGACCCTGAGCCCGACGACATGGCTGCCGTTCGGCGGGGGCAATCGCCGCTGTCTCGGTGCGGGATTCGCGATGGTGGAGATGCGCGTGGTGTTGCGTGAGGTGTTGCGCCGAGTCGAGCTGGCGACGACGAACTCTCCAGGCGAGCGGCAGAAGCTCAAACACGTGATCATGACACCGCACCGCGGTGCGCGAATCACGGTGTCGGCGAAGAAGACTGCCGTGTCGACGGCGGCGGATCAAGCTGCATCAAGATCCGCCACCGCCGACACGTCATCCGCGACGCAGAACTGATCAGGGGATGTCGGTAGCGGGCACGCTGCCGCAAGCGACTCCGGGAATGCACCCGGCGGCGCCTTGCGGTCCGGCCACGCCGGACGGTCCGCCCGGAATGGCGCCCGCGGCGCCCTGCGGTCCGGCTGTGCCGCCCGGGCCGCCGGGGATGGCACCCGTCGCGCCTTGCGGTCCGGCTGCTCCCGCGGGACCGCCGGGGATCGCGCCCGCGGCACCCTCGGGTCCGGCCACGCCGGCCGGGCCCCCGGGGATTGCGCCCGCTGCGCCCTCGGGTCCGGCTACGCCGGCCGGTCCACCCGGAACGGCGCCGGCCGCGGCCGGAGCGCCAGGAGGCGGCGGCGGTGTCCACACACCCGGCGCGGGTGCGGGCGCCGGAGCCGGGGCCGGAGCGACCGCGCAGCCTGTGCCGGCGGGGTCGACGCAGCCCGAGGGGCCACCGGTCGGGAGGAACGACGGCGAAGCAAAGCCTGCAGGCGCGGCAGCGATCGCGGCAGCTGCCGCGCCGGCCACCAGGAGCGGTGAAAACTTCTTCGAGTTGGTCAACATGCCGGTGCTTTTACCACTGTCACCAAAGCTCAAACCTCAAACCCCCGCGTGAGCCCACCTCAAACCCCCGCGAGTGACCGTGTTTGTGCGCCGACACGCCGCGTTTGGCCGTACAAGAGCGGTCGCTCGCGGCGGTTGAGTGGCCGCGCGACGGCTCGAGCCCCGCGACGGCTCGAGTACCACCCGTCAGGAGCGACGGTTCGCCGTGCCGCCGTCGTCGGCGAGGCTGGCGATCTCGCGGTCCCACGCCGCATACCGCACCCGCCGCAGGCACGGCCGGACGCCGACGACGAACATCGCCGCCACCGCCGTCACCGCGAGCCAGAACGACATCGCCGCGACCGCCGCGTCGACCCCGGCTCGCCACCACGGATCCAGCGGCTGCGCGCGACGACCGTCCGGATGGACCGAGATGGCAATGGTCTGCCCAGCTTTGACGGGCCGGTCCCATCGGAAACGCTCGGTGTGCTGAACACCCGCAAACCGCCAATTCGCCTGTACCACGGAGACATCGGTGCCTCGAAGCGCCGTGCTCGTCGCGGTGACGGTGGCAGTCACCGGGTACCGATGCTGGGCTTCTGCGACATACGCGCGGCCACGTTCCTCGTGGATGGCCGTCGCCATCGCCCCGGCGACCGGTATGGCGATCAGCGAGGCCGTCACCGCCAGCACCATCACGAAGGTCTCGACGCGATCGCTCATGCGCACGAGCGGATTTCGACCGAGCGCGTGGATCATCCGCCAGTGCCACCACCCGCGCTGGACCGTCTGCATGGCGCCTCCCTCGGTCGTCCGAGGAATTGACCGAGACCGCCCATCCAAACCTCCTTCCACCCCCTTCGCGAGCGTGCGCGTCGGCACCCGACACGCCGCGAAAAATCAGCACTTTGCGCACGCTCGCGCCGCGCGAACGACCGGCAACATCCGTCACCGACAGCAACCTGTCCCACCCACCCCGAAAACAGCAGCGCAAGCACAACCACGGCAGGCCCGCGGCCGCCCGCCAAGAACGGCGAAGAATATTCAGAGATTCTGGCAAACATGATGTAACTTCAATCGACACACGATGCGGGGTTGGCCGCTGTCGAGGGGTTAATAAAGACGGTGGACGCGACACCATTCGGGCACTACCAGCTGCAGGAACTGATCGGCCGCGGCGGTATGGGCGAGGTCTACCGCGCCTACGACACCAAGACCGACCGCATCGTCGCGCTGAAGGTGTTGCCGCCGAGCATGGCCGCCGACGAGATCTTTCAACAGCGCTTCCGGCGCGAGTCCCAGGCCGCCGCCGGGCTCAACGACCCGCACGTCGTGCCCATTCACGGGTTCGGCGAGATCGACGGCCGCCTCTACCTCGACATGCGCCTCATTGAGGGCCGCAACCTGGGCGCCATCCTCAGCGACGCCGGTAAACGCCCACTCGACACCACGCTCGCGGTCAAGATCGCCGAACAGGTGGCGACGGCTCTCGACGCCGCCCATGCCCGCGGCCTGATCCACCGCGACATCAAGCCGTCGAACATTCTGGTCACCGAACGCCAATTCGTGTACCTCATCGACTTCGGCTTGGCGCGCAGCGCAGGCGAGAAGGGCCTGACCACCGCGGGCAGCACGCTGGGGACGATGGCGTACATGGCCCCCGAACGCTTCGAGGGCAAACCGGTCGACCAGACCGCCGACATCTATGCACTGGCCTGTGTGCTCTACGAGTGCCTGACCGGCGTGCGCCCGTATCCCGCCGACAGCCTCGAGCAGCAGATCGCCGGCCACATGAGCAAGGACGTGCCGAAGCCGTCGGCGGTCGATCCGCGATTGGCGGCCTTCGACGAAGTCATCGCCAAAGGGATGGCCAAGACGCCTGCCAAGCGCTACCAGAAGGCCGGCGACCTGGCCGACGCCGCACGCCGTGCGCTCACCGCACCGGTACGCACCGCAGGCAGCGGCAGGCACCAGGCGCGACGGGCACCGGCAACGGCACGCGCCCGACGGGTGCCACGCCGGGCGCTGGCCATGGCGGCGTCGGTCATGCTGGTCGCGGCGCTTGGCACCTTCGGCGTATTGCAGTGGCGCGGCGACGGCAGCGCCAGACCGGCCAGCGTCGAAGAGACCACGACGCCGCCGCCCGCCGCTGAAGGTGCGGTCGCATCGATCGCGGCGACGGTGCCCGCGGACATCCGGTCGAGGGGCAAGCTCGTCATCGGTGTCAATACCCCTTATGCGCCAAACGAATTCAAAGATGCCGACGGTCAGATCGTCGGCTTCGACGTCGATCTGATGAACGCGATCGCGCGAACGCTGGGTCTGGTTCCCGAATACCGCGAGACCGCGTTCGAGGCCATCCTGCCGTCGGTGCGGGCCGGTGACTTCAATGTCGGCATGTCATCGGTCACCGATACGAAGGAGCGCGAGGAGTCGGTCGACTTCGTCACCTACTTCCAGGCGGGCACGCTGTGGGCGCAGCGGACCGGGTCCGGGTTCACCCCGGCCGACGCATGCGGGCTGCGTATCGGCGTGGCATACGCGACGCTTCAGGAGACCGAGGAAATTCCGGCGAAGAGCAAGGAGTGTGTGGCCGCCGGATCGGCGCCCATCGACGAAGTCGTCTACGTGACGCAGGACGACCTGACCAAGGCGCTGATCAACGGCGAGGTCGACGTCATGGCCACGGACTCACCGGTCGCGGGGTTCGCGATCAAGACCTCGGGCGGTGCGCTGGAGGCCGCAGGAGACGTCTTCAACTCCGCGCCCTACGGCTGGCCGGTGGCCAAGGGGTCCGGGCTGGCCGAGTCGCTGCGCCAGGCGTTGGCGCACCTGATCTCCACCGGCGAGTACCGCACCATCGCGCTGATGTGGGGCGTGGAGAAGGGCATGATCTCCACGCCGCAGATCAACGGCGCGGCCCGTTGATCACGCGCTTCTGGGTACGGGTGTAACCTGAAGGCAGCCGTCTCCGGTTAGCAGCCATCTTTTCCACGCGATGGAACTGCGCTTTGACACCGCGCGCCACTTTCGGCATCGGCCGCAGCGGAACGTAACGAAGGACTTGCTACATGCAGTCGAACGACCTGTTTTCACACCCTCAGCAGCCCGAGTACGTCTCGAGCGAAGACCACTCCAACGAACCCGTGACCAATCCGGTGTTCTCCGACCGCCCCGAACGCGGTCCGTCCACACCCTCGGCATGAACGGCCTCACGGGGACGCGGCGGCTGGCCCGACCCGTCCGCCTCGTGCTCGCACCACAACTCGGCTCCGACATCGACGGTGCCTGGTGGCCCCACACCGGCTCGGTAGCCGGTGAACTGCCCGAGCTGATCGAAACCCTGCACAAGACGCTGGGTGAGATCATCGACATCCGGGTCAACTGGGCGGCCACCGAGGGCACGCTGGACTACAACTCGATCCTGTCGAGCACCCGCACCAAGAATCCCGCCCCGCGCCGGCCGCATCGGCTGATGGTGGTCGCCGGACGTTCTGCGTCGGTGAAACTGCTTGTGATACCGCATATGACGACGCCCGCGCTCGGTGCGATGGTCATGCGGTGCGCGGTCGGTAAATCGAACGACGGCACACCGGAATGCGCGCAGTGGAGCGACGCCGCCGACACGGTCATCCGGGATGCTCAGTCCGACAGCGTGGCCTGGACGGCCCGGGCATAACTGTCAGCGCACGACGATCGTGTGCTCGCCACGCAGCACCAGTTCGCCGATCACGGGTGCGCCCGGAATCTCGCCGGCGATCAGCAGACCACCTGAGGTCTGCGCGTCGGCCAGCAACAGCGCCTCGTCTTCGTCAACGGCGGTCAGGTCGACGTACGGCGCCACCCAGTCCAGGTTGCGCCGAGTTCCGCCGCTGATGTAGCCCTGCGCCAACGCCTCTCGCGCACCGTCGATATAAGGCACCGTCGCGCTGTCGATCACCGCGGTGACATCGCTGGCGCGTGCGAGCTTGTGCAGGTGTCCGAGTAGGCCGAAACCCGTTATATCGGTGGCGCATTCGACACCGGCGGCGACGGCGGCCCGCGCGGCATCGGCGTTCAGCGTGGTCATCACCGCGATCGCCTCCGGGAACGTCTCGCCGGTGTTCTTGTGTCGACTGTTGAGCACCCCGACACCGAGCGGCTTGGTCAACGACAGTGGCACACCCGGCTTACCTGCGTCGTTGCGCAGCAACCGATTCGGATCGGCGACGCCGGTGACGGCCAACCCGTACTTCGGTTCCGGGTCGTCGACGCTGTGCCCGCCGGCCAAGTGGCAGCCCGCGTCGCCGCACACGTCCAGTCCGCCGCGCAGCACCTCGCTGACCAACTCGAACGGCAGCACCTCGCGCGGCCAGCCCAGCAGGTTCACCGCGACGACCGGCCGTCCGCCCATCGCGTACACATCCGACAACGCGTTGGTGGCGGCGATGCGGCCCCAGTCGTACGGGTCGTCGACCACCGGGGTGAAGAAGTCCGTCGTCGCGATCAACGCGACCCCCCCGCCTGAGCCGCCGTCGATGCGCACCGCCGCCGCGTCGTCGCCGTCGCCGAGTCCCACCAGCAGCTCGCCGACCGGATTGCGGGGTGCCGCGCCGGTCAGGCCCCGGACGACGTCTTCGAGCTCACCGGGCGGGATCTTGCACGCGCATCCGCCGCCGTGGGCGTACTGGGTCAGTCGGTAGGTCATCTGCTCGGTCACAGCCTCCATGCTGCCTGGCATGATCGGGCGGTGGGTCAGGGAGGCGTATCCGGTCTGGTGACCGGCGCGGTCTTCAAAATCGCTGAGCGGCAGATTCTGTCGCTGGCGGGTTCGATTCCCGTCCGCCTCCGCCACCCTTTCCGGTGATCAGCCGTCCCACACGACCAGGCCGTCGTCGCGAATCCGGGCCCCGTCCGACGGCTCGTGCGGCACCAGCCGGCCGTCGTGCATCAGGTGCATGACCGGCACCGAGAACCGCAACACCGCGACGTCGGCGACGATCCGGCGGTGGCACCGCCACCACACCGACTCGCTGCACATCATCGCGATGTGTTGTCGCTGCGACTGCTCCACAAGCTCGCCGATGGCGTCGTCGAACTCCTCGGTGCGCGTGTACGCGGCGTAGGCGGCGAACTGCTTGACCCGCCACCACGGATCCTCGGGTTCCGAACCCGCCGGCAGACTTCTGCGTCCGCCCAGTCGCTGCTCCCAGCGGTATGCCAACCCGGCTTCTTCGGCCCACTCGGTGATCGCGGCCATCGCGACGTCGGGGTTGTGCCGGCTGTTCGGATAGCGGCGGATGTCGATGAGCGCCTCGACCTCAGCCTCGCGCAGCAGCCGCGCGAGCTCCGACTTATCGAGCGCACCGTGCCCCACCGACGTCAACACACCACCGGTGTACCCGATCGACGCGATTGCGCCATGATGGCTTCATGCGATTTGTGCACGTTTTGTTGCGCTGGGCGCGCCTGAAGGTGCACAAATCGCAGGGGGTGACCCGGTGACCGATCCGCGACGACGGGTGCCGCGCACCGACGCGCTGCTCGCCGATCCACGCCTGGCCGAGGCATCTAGGGTGCTGGGTCGGACACTGGTGAAAACCGTTGTGGGACAGTCGCAACAACGCGCACGAGCCGGTGAGATCGAGCCTGAGCGGGTCGCCGACGACGCGGTCGCATCGCTGCCCACAAGCGCGGCCACCCTGCGCCCGGTCATCAACGCCACCGGGGTCGTCGTGCACACCAACCTGGGTCGGGCCCCGCTGTCGGAGGCCGCGGTCGACGCGGTCGTCACCGCGAGCGGCGCCACCGACGTGGAGTTCGACCTCGAAACCGGACGCCGGGCCCGGCGCGGACGCGGCGCGCTCGCCGCGTTGGCCCGTGCCGTCCCGACGGCCGGCGGCGTGCACGTCGTCAACAACAACGCCGCCGCGCTGCTGCTCACCGCGATGACCCTGGCACCCGGTAAGGAGATCGTCGTCAGCCGCGGCGAACTGATCGAGATCGGCGACGGCTTCCGCCTGCCCGAGCTGATGGAGTCCACGGGCTCGCGCATCCGCGAGGTCGGCACCACCAACCGCACCCACCTGCGCGATTACACCAACGCGCTCGGCCCAGACACCGGTTTCATCCTCAAGGTGCACCCGTCGAACTACTCGGTCGCGGGATTCACCTCGACGGTCGGTGTGCCCGAGCTCGCCTCCCTCGTCCGGGGCGAGCGAAGCGACGGGAAGAAAGTCGTTCCCCTCGTTGCCGACATCGGCTCCGGTCTCCTCACTCCGCATCCGCTGCTGCCCGATGAGCCCGACGCGACCACGATTCTGCGCGACGGCGCCGACGTCGTCACCGCCAGCGGGGACAAGCTGCTCGGCGGGCCCCAGGCCGGTCTGCTGTTCGGCTCGGCCGAGCTCATCGAGCGGCTGCGCCGCCATCCCGCCGCACGGGCGCTGCGCGTCGACAAGCTGACCCTGGCCGCGCTGGAGGCCACGCTGGTCGGCCCGCCGCCGCCGGTCATACAGGCGCTCGACGCCGACGTCGCCGACTTGCGGGCCCGCGCGCAGGCCCTGGCCGCCCAGCTCCCGGGAGCCGAAGCCGTCCACTGCACCGCCGCGGTCGGCGGTGGTGGCGCGCCCGACGTCGCGCTGCCGAGCGCTGCGGTCAGCCTGCCGGAGGCCTATGCCGCGCCGCTGCGCACCGGCACACCCGCGGTCGTCGGACGGCTGGAGGGCGGCCGGTGCCTGCTGGACCTGCGCACGGTGGCCCCCGGCGACGACGGCCTGCTCGTCCAGGCGGTGCTGGCGTGTACGTCGTAGCGACCGCGGGCCACGTCGACCACGGCAAGTCCACGCTCGTCGAACGCCTCACCGGCATGTGGCCGGACCGGCTCGCCGAGGAGCAGCGACGCGGCCTGACCATCGATCTCGGTTTCGCGTGGACCACGCTCGACGGGCGTGAGGTCGCGTTCGTCGACGTGCCGGGCCACGAACGGTTCGTCGCGAACATGCTCGCCGGCGTGGGCCCCGTCCCCGCCGTCATGTTCGTCGTCGCCGCGACGGAAGGCTGGATGCCGCAGTCCGACGAACACCTCGACGCGCTGAAGGCGCTCGGGGTTCGGCACCTGCTCGTCGTGATCAGCAAGGCCGACCTCGCCGACCCCGCTGACGCGATCGAACAAGTCCGAGAGCGGCTGCCCGACGTTCCGGTGGTGCTCGGCACGGATCTGGAAGCCGTTCGCGCCGCAGTCATTTCGGTTGTCGACGCCCTGCCCGCCCCCGACCGCGACGCCGACGTGCGGCTGTGGGTCGACCGGTCGTTCACCGTCCGCGGCGCGGGCACGGTGGTGACGGGGACGCTGGCGGGGGGCACCTTGCGTGTCGGCGACGAGCTCGAGCACGCGGGACGACGGCTGACGATCCGCGGTCTGCAGTCGCTCGGCGAAGACCGGCGGGAGGTCGGCGCCATCGCGCGGGCCGCGGTGAATGTGCGCGGTGTCGACCGCAGGCACATCGGTCGCGGCGACACCATCCGCACGCCAGGTGCATGGCTGGATACCGCCGAAATCGACGTTCTGTTAAGGGAACCCGGCGAACTGCATCGGCAACTCGTGCTCCACATCGGGTCGGCCGCGGTGCCGGTGCACGTGCGACCGCTCGGCGCGGCGGCCGCACGGCTGCGGCTGACGCGTTCGCTCCCACTTCGAATCGGTGACATCGGCTTGTTGCGCGACCCCGGTGAGCACCGCATCGCCGCGGGCGTCGAGGTGCTCGACGTGCGACCGCCCGCCCTGCGGCGTCGCGGTGCGGCACGCGAGCGCGGTGAGGAACTGGCGACCGGGCGTGTGCGTCCGCCACCGTGTGTCCGCGTAACTGAGTTGCGTGCCATGGGTTTTGACGCCGACGGCACCCGCATCGGGGAGTGGATGGTCGACCAGGACTGGTGGGCGCAGCGTCGCCACCAGATGACGGCGGCGCTCAACGACTGGACAGCCGGGCACGATGTCGCGGCCGGAATGCCGCTGGAAGCCTTACGCCAGCAGTCCGGTGTGCCCGCCGCCGAACTCCTGCTCGCGCTGTTGGAGGGCACCGGACTTCAGGTGGCCGACGGGCTGGTGCGACGCCCTGATGCGGAGTTGCCCGCACGCGTCGACAAGGCCGTGCGAACGGTCGAGGAGTGGTTGGCGGTCGAGCCGTTTCACGCACCGGAGGCCGACGAACTCGCCGACCTGAACCTGGGACCGCGCGAACTCGCGGCGGCGATCCGCGCCGGACGGCTCACCAGGATCGCCGACGGCGTCGTCCTCGGTCCCCAGGCCGTCGACCGCGCCGCAAAGATCCTCGCGGCGTTGCCGCAACCGTTCACCGTCGCCGAGGCCAAGCGCGCGCTGAACACCACTCGGCGGGTCGCGGTGCCGTTGCTCGAACTCCTCGACGCGCGAAAGGTGACCCGCCGCGGCGGCGACGGCACCCGAACGCTTCTGTCGCAGGAGCGCTCAACGCCCAAGCCTCTTTAGCTCCGCAGCCTCCTTAGCTCCAGCGTCATTAGTTCCACCAGCCGCACTGGCTCTACCAGTCTCACTGGTTTCTGGTGGGTTCCACATCGCAAGTGCCCGCCTCAGAGCGAATTATTCGTTCCGAGCGAATAATTCGCTGATAGCTGGGCAGTGTCGAAGGGCTGTCTGCTGGGGCCGGGCGGCGCCGAGGGGCTCTGTGCTGGAGGCTGGCTGAGGACTATGACTGGCTTACGCGGGCGTCCGCCCGTTTCGTACCTGACTGAGCGCATGTCCCGTCACAACCCCAGTTCGCTCAGACCCGGATGGTCGGCCGGCCGCGGGCCGGAGCGGTCCCAGTGGAACAACCGTTGCTCGTCGGTGATCGCGACATCGTTGATGCTCGCGTGGCGCGTCTTCATCAGCCCGTCGGCGGCGAACTCCCAGTTCTCGTTGCCGTACGCCCGGAACCACCGGCCCTCGGCATCGTGATATTCGTAGGCGAACCGGACCGCGATGCGCTCGTCGCCGTACGCCCACAGTTCCTTGATCAGTCGATACTCGAGTTCTTGCTTCCACTTGCCGGTCAGGAACTCGATGATCTCTTCGCGGCCCTGAAGAAAGGTCGATCGGTTGCGCCACCGGCTGTCCGGTGTGTAGCCCTGCGCGACGCGTGCGGGATCGCGAGTGTTCCAGTTATCCTCTGCAGCACGGATTTTTGCGACGGCGGTGTCGTGAGTGAATGGCGGTACCAACGGCGGTGGGCTCATCGCGTGTCCTTCTCCGTGCATTGAAACGGGTTCACGTACAAACCGTACGCTCGGCGTGAGTATTCCGACGCACGGCTAGCGTTCCGACTTGATCACCTGCGCCAAACTGAACTGCCACCGCTCGACCAGTCGGAAACCCATGTCGTGGCTGACTGCGAACGCCCGCGTCCCGCCGAAAAGAGGGCCGGGTGGAATCGCCACCCCCTCTTCATGTTCGGGGGCATTCGGGTCGGCCTGCGTGATGATCCAGACGACGCCGCAGTGTTCGAGCGGTCCGACCGAGGCCTCGGGGATCAGGTTGGTGTCGAACACGTGGCGGCGGTCGGCGGCGCGCTGCCACAGGCTGACGTCCACCAGGCCGGCGTAGGCGTCGGGACGCGCGGCCATCAACGGTCGCATCGGCGCGGGATGGAAGGTGACGGTGTCGTTGACCAGCAAGCAGTCACCCGCGGCGGCCTCCGCGGAGACCAGGTTCGCCACCGGGCTGTAGTCCATGTGGTACTTCGCGTACGGACCGCGTTGCACGGCAATGAAAGTGGGCGCCGCGAGCAAGGCGAACACCGCCACGATGGCAGTCGCCACCCACGCGGAGCGCGCCACCGCGATGATGCAGACGCCCAGCAGCAGCGCCATGGCCGGTGCGGTGAAGCACAGATACCGGGGGGTGTAGAGCGGTTCGCGCACCGCCGAGTACGCGACGATCAACGCCGTCGGGATCACCGACCAGGCGACGGCCAGCACGACGGCTTCCCGCTCCCCGGCGCTCGGGCGCCTCGCGAAGACCCAGACCCCGATCGCCGCGAGGACCACGACCAACGACAGCGCCGCGAAATACGGGTTCCGATCGAAATACTGTTGTACGGCAAGGTCTTCGAACGTGCGCGAGCCGATCGGCGTGATCCAGCTGATCTGCTGGGCCTGCCCGGCGACCACCGCGACAAACGGCGCCATCACCGCGACGATCACACCCGATGTGATCGCAAACGGCAGCACCACCGTCCGTCGCCGCCGGAACGCCAGGACGAACACCGCGTGCGCGAGGACCAGCAACGCCAGGTAGACGTCGAAGAGGATCGACACCGCCAGCAGACCGCCGTAAGCCCCCCAGATCCAACGGGATTCGCGTCCGGCGGCCCACACCAGTGCCACGGCCAGCCAGACCGCCAGCATCATCGTCAGCGCATACGGGCGCGCTTCTATACCCGCCCACGTCGCCCGGGGCAGGATCGCGCACATGACGCCGGCCGTGAGCCCGACCGCCCGCGACGACAGCTGCCGACCCAGCACCACCACCCCAGCCGCGGCGGCCCCGACGGCTAGGCCGCTTGGCACCCGAGACCAGAACTCGGTCGGCGGCACGATGGTGAACCAGCCGTGCATCAGCATGTAGTACAGGCCGTGTACGGCGTCGACGTCGCCGAGCATCTGCCACAGCGCAGACAGCGGCCGACTGTAGGACGCCGAGATCGTCGCGGCCTCGTCGTACCAGAACGACGGTCGTCCGGCGCCCGCGAGGCTCACCGCGGCACCGAGAATGCCGACGAGCAGCGGTTCCAGCCACGTGAGCCGACCGCGGGCGGCGACGTCTACCAGACGCGGATCCAGTCGATGAGCATGGCCGACGGATAGGGCGCCTGACGCGGATCCCCGCCGCCCGAGCCGCCGACCGCCAGGTTGAAGATGGCCTGCAGCCAGTATCCGGGGATACCGAACGGCCACCGCAGGTCGCCAGGCCGGCCGTGGACCGGGATCGGGTTGTTGTTAACCGTGAAGTACGGCTCGGCGCCGTCGACGTAGTCGCGCCAGAAGCTGAACCCCTCCTCGCCCCAGTGCACTCGCCAGTTGTGCCAGGCAGGGTCGACCAGCCCGGGAATGGACTTCCCCTTCCAGGTCCGGCCGTTGGACGCGGCGTGCACGGTGGTCCCGGGCGGCCAGTCGCCGTTGCCGTAGTACTCCAAGACGTCGACCTCGCCGTCCGGCAGCGGGTCCTGGTTCAGCAACCAGTAGGCGGGCCAAAGACCCGGGTGCATGCAGTCCAACTTGATGCGCGCTTCCCAGGTGGTTCCGATCTGGCCGCGGAAGTGGCTGAGCACTTTGCCGCTGAAGTACTGGTCGCCTTCCTGGGTGGCGCACAGCACGAGGTTGGAGTTGCCGTCGATGAACACGTTGCGGCGGTCGTCGCGGTAGTGGCCCGCGATCGGCGGGTTCACCGGGTCGTCCCAGCTCTGGATGATCCACTTCGAGCGGTCGGGCGCCGATCCGGCCGGACCGTCGAATTCGTCCTGGAAGAGGTAGGTTCCGGCCGCCGCGTCCGGTGGTGGTTGCGACGGCGGAGACGGCCGAACCGGCGAGGCGTTGGCCAGCGGCGAAGGGATAGCGGCCGCGCCCAAGGCGGCGGCTCCGGTCATCATCATCAGGGTGCGACGGTCGATTTCGGCCACAGCAGCACCATAGAGGGTGCAAACCATGATCGGGTCGGGTTCCGGCCACCGTGGCGCCCACAGCAGCCATCCGACGACGATGGCAGTTCGCGCCGCACTCCGTGTGACTAGGCGCAACGCCGAGATACGCCCGGTTCGTAGCAACCGCAGTCCGCACGCGGTTTGATGGGAGCAACGTCGGGTAAGGAGCCTTCGAGGCCTGAAGGAGGCGCAGTGGACATCAAGGGGTTGTTCCAGTCGTGGCCGGTGTACCGGCAGCTCACGGGCCAGGACCCGTTGGGGCGTGGCCACGCCGCCCAGTCGAAGCGCTCGATCGAGTTGACCCCGCGCACCGTCGAAGCCGACCGGGTCGCGCACTCCGTTTGCCCGTACTGCGCGGTGGGGTGTGCGCAGAAGGTCTACGTCAAGGACGAGAAGGTCATCCAGATCGAGGGCAACCCCGACAGTCCCGTTTCACGAGGCCGCCTGTGCCCCAAGGGATCTGCAAGCAAGCAGCTCGTCACCGGTCCGCAACGGTTGACCAAGGTGCGCTACCGTCCGCCGTACGCCACCGAGTGGCAGGACCTCGATCTCGACACGGCCATGGACATGGTCGCCGACCGGGTGCTCGACGCGCGCGACAAGGGTTGGCAGCAGTTCGACGCCGACCGCAACACGCTGCGAAGGACCATGGGCATCGCGAGCCTCGGCGGCGCGACGCTGGACAACGAAGAGAACTACCTGATCAAGAAGCTCTTCACCGCCTTGGGCGCGTTACAGATCGAGAACCAGGCGCGTATTTGACACAGCGCCACGGTTCCCGGTCTGGGAGCTTCCTTCGGTCGCGGCGGGGCGACGGACTACCAGCAGGACCTCGCCAATTCGGATTTCATCGTGATCATGGGTTCGAACATGGCCGAAGCCCATCCGGTCGGGTTCCAGTGGGTGGTCGAGGCCAAGTTGCGCGGCGCCAAGGTTGTGCACATCGACCCGCGGTTCACCCGCACCAGCGCGCTGGCCGACCGGCACCTCACGCTGCGGGCGGGCAGTGACATCGCCTTCCTCGGCGGGGTCATCAACTACATCCTGAGCAACGACCTCGACTTCCGCGAATACGTCACCGCCTACACCAACGCCTCGTTCCTGGTCGACGAGCGGTTCCAGGACGCCGAGGACCTCAACGGGTTGTTCTCCGGCTACGACGACGAATCCGCGTCCTACGACCCGTCGACGTGGCAGTACCAGCGGACCGATCGCGAAGGCGGCGGGTCCGGGGCCAAGGAGCAGGCCGCGCCGGACCAGCAGGGTTCGGGCGGCGCACCCATCGACGACACCGCGCATCGGATCCCCAGCGATCCGACGCTGCAGCACCCCCGCTGCGTCTTCCAGATCCTGAAACGGCACTACGCCCGCTACACCCCGGAGATGGTGGAACGCGTCTGCGGCGTGCCTGCAGAGGATTTCCTCGACGTCGCGCGGGCGTGGGCCGAGAACTCCGGCCGCGAGCGCACCGCCGCACTGGTGTACAGCGTCGGGTGGACCCAGCACACGCTGGGAGCGCAGTTCATCCGCGCCGGGTCGATCATCCAACTGCTGCTGGGCAACATCGGCCGCCCCGGCGGGGGAGTGTTCGCACTGCGCGGGCACGCCAGCATCCAGGGCTCGACCGACGTGCCGACGCTGTTCAACCTGCTGCCCGGCTACCTCGCGATGCCGCACGCCGGCCAAGAGACGCTCTCGCAGTACGTCGACGACATCCGCGGCGACCACCAGAAAGGCTTCTGGCACAACGCCGATACCTACATGGTGTCGCTGCTCAAGGAGTACTGGGGCGAAAACGCCACCGCTGACAACGACTTCTGCTTCGACTATCTGCCCCGCATCAACGGCGATCACGGCACCTACCGCGCGGTGATGGACATGGTCGACGGCAATGTGTTCGGATACTTCCTGCTGGGGCAGAACCCCGCGGTCGGGTCTGCGCACGGCCGATTGCAGCGCCTCGGCATGGCCAACCTGGACTGGCTGGTGGTGCGCGACCTCGTCGAAATCGAAAGCGCGACATTCTGGCAGAACGCGCCGGAGATCGAGACCGGCGAGATCGACCCGCTGACCTGCCGCACCGAAGTGTTCCTGTTCCCGGCGGCCTCGCACGTCGAGAAGTCCGGCACGTTCACCCAGACGCAGCGCAAACTGCAGTGGCGCGAACAAGCGGTCGAACCGTCCGGCGACGCCCGCTCCGAGCTCTGGTTCTTCTACCACCTGGGCCGGATCCTGCGCGAAAAACTCGCCGGCTCAACCGATGAGCGGGACCGTCCTGTGCTGGACCTGTCGTGGGACTACAAGCTCGACGGTGACGAGCCGTCAGCCGCAGACGTGCTCCGGCGCATCAGCGGCGTGGATCTGACGACCGATCGCGCCGTCGACGGCTATACCTCGCTGAAGTCCGACGGTTCCACGATGTGTGGCTGTTGGATCTACAGCGGCGTGTACGCCGACGAGGTCAACCAGGCAGCGCGGCGCGAGCCACACGACGACTCCCAATGGGGTTGGGCGTGGCCGATGAACCGCCGCGTGCTCTACAACCGCGCGTCGGCCGACCCGCAGGGCAGGCCGTGGAGCGAGCGCAAGAAGCTCATCTGGTGGGACCCCGATAAGGGGGAGTGGACGGGTTACGACGTCCCGGACTTCGAGAAGACCAAACCGCCCGACTACGAACCACCTTCGGACGCAGTCGGTGTCGAGGCGCTGCGCGGCGACGACGCGTTCGTCATGCAGGCCGACGGCAAGGGATGGCTGTTCGCGCCCAACGGCGTGCTCGACGGACCGCTGCCGACGCACTACGAACCGCACGAGTCGCCGATGGCCAATGCCCTCTACATGCAGCAGGGAAACCCGGCGCGCAAGGTGTACGGGCGAGCGGACAACCCGTCGAACCCGTCGCCGCCGGAGTTGCACGGCGAGGTGTTCCCGTTCGTCTTCACCGCCGCACGGTTGACCGAACACCACACGGCGGGCGGGATGAGCCGCCAGTTGCCGTATCTCAGCGAGCTGCAGCCCGGTCTGTTCGTCGAGGTGTCACCCGAGCTGGCGGCCGAACGCGGTCTGACGCATATGGAATGGGCGCACGTGGTGACCAGCCGCTCGGCGGTCGACGCGCGGGTGTTCGTGACCGACCGGATGCGGCCGTTGCGCGTCGAGGACCGGGTCGTGCACCAGGTCTGGATGCCTTATCACTGGGGCAGTGTCGGTTTGATCGACGGCGACGTGGTCAACGACCTGCTCGGGGTGGTGGCCGATCCGAACGTGTTCATCCAGGAGAGCAAGGTCGCGACGTGTGACATCCAGCCCGGGCGGCGGCCGCGGGGTCCTGCGCTGCTGCAGTACATCGCGATGTACCGCGAGCGTGCCCGGATCACCCCCGAGACCGGTACCAACCTGGACACCACCGGGCCGTCGGAAGACCACACCGAGGAGCAGTCATGAGCCACAACAGCTTCTACGGCCCTCTCGACGACGTCGCCGCCGACGCGGGCTACGACGAACATCCGCCGCGGATGGGCTTTTTCACCGACACTTCGGTGTGCATCGGCTGCAAGGCGTGCGAGGTCGCATGCAAGGAGTGGAACGAGGTACCCGACAGCGGTTACAACCTGCTCGGCATGTCGTTCGACAACACCGGTGAGCTGGGAGCGAATTCGTGGCGGCACGTCGCGTTCATCGAGCAGCCGTCACAGGAACGGGTGGACCTCGGGATCCCCGGTTTCGAGCGCCCCGGCGACACGATGAGCCCCGAGACCCGCCAGGACTTCCGCTGGTTGATGAGCAGCGACGTCTGCAAGCACTGCACCCACGCCGGGTGTCTCGATGTGTGCCCGACAGGCGCGCTGTTCCGCACTGAGTTCGCGACCGTCGTTGTGCAGCAGGACATTTGCAACGGGTGCGGTTACTGTGTGTCCGGCTGCCCATACGGGGTTATCGAGCGGCGCGAGGGTGACGGCCGGGCATGGAAGTGCACGCTGTGCTACGACCGTCTGCGTGACGGCCTGGAGCCCGCCTGCGCGAAGGCGTGTCCGACGGACTCCATCCAGTTCGGTGTGCTCGACGAGCTGCGGGAGCGAGCCGCCCTGCGTGTCAACGAGTTACACGAGCGGGGCGTCACCGAGGCGCGGCTGTACGGCGAGGATCCCAACGACGGTGTCGGCGGTGACGGCGCATTCTTCCTGCTGCTCGACGAACCTGAGGTGTACGGGCTGCCGCCGGATCCCGTGGTGCCGACACGCGACATGGGCGCGATGTGGCGTTACGCGGGCATGGCGGCGTCGGCGATGATCGGTATCGCCGTGTCCTCGTTCTTCGGAGGGCGCAGCTGATGCCCCGCGAACAACTCGCCGTGCCGAAGGCCGAATTCCGCTCGTACTACGGCAAGCAGATCCTCAAGACCCCGGTGTGGGACTGGAGAATTGCGGCGTACCTGTTCTGCGGCGGGCTGTCCGGCGGCGCGGCGATGCTCGCGGCGGGAGCGGACCTGACGGGGCGGACCGAGCTGCGCAAGGTTACCCGAATCGGTTCGCTGGTCAGCGTTTTGGCGAGCCTGTACTTCCTGATTGCCGACCTCGGGCGGCCGGAGCGCTTCCACCACATGCTGCGGGTGGCCAAGCCCAGCTCTCCGATGAGCATGGGCACCTGGATCTTGTCGGCGTACGGTCCCGGATCGGGCGTGATCGCGGTGGCCGAGCTGATGCCGCGTCGACTACGCAAGACAGCGTTGGGTCGGTTTGTGGAGTGGGCGGCGCGACCGGCCGGGCTGTGGGCGGCGGGAACAGCGTCGGGAGTGGCGTCATACACGGCAGTTCTGTTGTCGCAGACGGCTGTTCCGGCGTGGCGGGAGGCGCACCCGTATTTGCCGTTCGTGTTCACGGGTTCGGCGGCGGCCAGTGGCGCCGGGCTGGGGATGTTGTTGGCGCCCTACGACGAGACCGGTCCGGCACGCCGCATGGCGGTACTGGGCGCGGGTATGGAGGTGGCGGCGTCGCGGCTGATGGAACGGCGGATGGGCGTCGAGGGCGAGGCGTACACCACGGGACGACCGCACCGGTTGCGTCAGGCATCGGAGGTGCTGACCGTGGGAGGAGCCGTCGGCGCTCTGCTCGGGCGCAACCGCGCGACGATGGCCGCGTCGGGGGCGGCGCTGCTCGTGGGCAGTGCGCTGCAGCGGTTCGGGGTGTTCGAGGCCGGCGTGGCGTCGACGCGCGACCCGAAGTACGTCGTGGTTCCGCAGCGGGAGCGGGTGGATGCCCGCGAGCGCCTACGCACGAGAATGCACTGAGGGCTGTTCACGACCGACCACAACCCTGAGTGCAATCTCGCCCATAGGACCATGAACAACATCCATCCGGCCGGTTGCTCCGTCGGATACCGTGTCCGTCCATGACCGTACCGACCACCGAAGCGCAGCCGCCGCGGTCGACTCCTGCGCAGACTCGGCGGGCGATCTGGAACACGATCCGCGGCTCGTCGGGAAACCTCGTCGAGTGGTACGACGTCTACATCTACACGGTGTTCGCCTCGTACTTCGAAGCGCAGTTCTTCGACGAGTCCGAGAAGAACTCGACGGTGTACGTCTACGCGATCTTCGCGGTGACCTTCGTGATGCGGCCGGTCGGGTCGTGGTTCTTCGGACGGTTCGCCGATCGGCGGGGCCGGCGTGCGGCGCTGACGGTCAGTGTGTCGCTGATGGCGTTCTGTTCGATGGTGATCGCGCTGGTGCCGTCGCAGGCGACGATCGGGATCGCCGCGCCGATCGTCCTGGTGCTCGCGCGCCTTGTGCAGGGATTCGCGACCGGGGGCGAGTACGGGACATCGGCGACGTACATGTCCGAGGCCGCGACCCGCGAACGTCGCGGCTTCTTCTCGAGCTTCCAGTACGTCACGCTGGTGGGCGGGCACGTGCTGGCGCAGTTCACGCTGCTGGTGCTCGACGCGTTCCTCAGTGAAGACCAGCTGCGCGACTTCGGCTGGCGCATCGGTTTCGCGATCGGTGGGGTTGCGGCGGTCGTGGTGTTCTGGCTGCGTCGCACCATGGACGAGTCGCTCAGCGAGGACGTCATCGAGGCGACGAAAGCCGGCGAGGACAAGGGCGCCGGCTCAATGCGCGAGCTGTTCACCCGCTACTGGAGACCGCTGCTGCTGTGCTTCCTGATCACCATGGGCGGCACCGTCGCGTTCTACACCTACAGCGTCAACGCCCCGGCGATCGTGAAGACCGCCTACAAGGGCGAAGGTATGACGGGCACATGGATCAACCTGATTGGCCTGATCTTCCTGATGCTGTTGCAGCCGGTCGGCGGGATGATCAGCGACAAGGTCGGACGCAAACCGTTGCTGCTGTGGTTCGGCTTCGGCGGGTTGGTCTACACCTACATCCTGATCACCTACCTGCCCGAAACCCGTTCTCCGCTCACCTCTTTCCTGCTGGTGGCGGTTGGGTACGTCATCCTCACCGGCTACACCTCGATCAACGCGCTGGTGAAGTCGGAGCTGTTCCCGGTGCACGTTCGGGCGCTCGGCGTCGGTGTGGGATACGCGTTGGCGAACTCGATGTTCGGCGGCACGGCGCCGTTGATCTACCAGGCGCTCAAGGAACGCGATCAGGTGCCGCTGTTCATCGGATACGTCACGGTATGCATCGCGATCTCGCTCGTCGTCTACCTGTTCTTCCTGAAGAACAAGTCCGAGACATTCCTGGACCGCGAACGCGGGGCGGCGTTCGTCCGCTGACCACTGCTTTTCATAGCCCGTTGGATTCGCCTGCGCACCAGGCTGTTTGGCTGGTTCAGTTCACCTGGGGTGGTGGTTGGGGTTGGAAGGGTTCGTACCAGCGCCATTGGGCGGGTTCGCCGAGGGGTCCGGGGCAGGGCGCGACGTCGGGTGGGGGTCCGGTGGGTGTGCGGGCCAGCGATCCGGGGTGCAGTGGTTGGCCTTCGCGGGTGGTGACGCGTAGCTGGTGGGCAGGTCCGGTGATGGTGATGTCGCCGCTGTGGTGCAGCCGGTGATGATACGGGCAGACCAGCACCAGGTTGTCCAGTTCGGTGGGCCCGCCGTCTTCCCAGTGCACGAGGTGATGAGCGTGCAGTCCGCGGGTGGCCCC
>NZ_LZSW01000010.1:0-124412 GCF_001665615.1 Mycobacterium sp. 852014-52144_SCH5372336 | reverse complement strand
CCGGCAGACTGTTCCTTCGGCATACCTGCATCCTCGTTTCCAAGGTCAGGAGCCTCCAACATTTCCAGGGCGATTCACTGGTCTCCGATAGGGCCATCGCCGGCAAACCCTTGATTCTCACTAGCAACCGCGCCCCGAAAGACTGGTATCCGCTGTTCCCGAACCCGGTCGTCGCTGAATCACTGCTCGACCGGCTGATCAACACCAGCCACCAAGTCCTGATGGACGGACCGTCCTACCGGCCCCGGAAACGGCCCGGACCCGCCACCACCTGACAACCCCGCGAACCAACCGCTACCCTCACCACAGCAGGGCCCGAGCATGAGGAATTACGTGACGGCAACCCCTGAGGAATTACGTGACCGTCGGCAGCTGCGGTTGTCGGGTCCGCAGGCCAGGCCGAGTTCGTCGATGTTGGTGTTGCCCCCATCGGTCCAATCAGCTTCGACGTGGTGTGCTTGGCAGCCGTAGGCCCCCACGGTGCAGCACGGTTTAGTGCATCCGCCATCACGAGCGATCAACATGATCCGCTGCGCAGGGGAGGCGATGCGCTTGGTGCGGAACAGATCCAGCGCCGAACCGGTGGCTTGGTCGAACACCGCCAGGTAGTGGTTGGCGTGGCCGGCCAGCCGGATCACCTCACTGATGGGCATCCGGGTGCCCCCGCCGGTGGTGCCGACCCCGGCGCGCGATTCCAGCTCCCGCAGGGTGGTGCGAATGATGATCGAGACGGGCAGCCCGTTGAGTTGGCCGAGTTCACCGCTCATCAGGGCGATGCGCCCGACGGCGATCATCGCGTCGTGTTGACGCTGGGCCAGGCTGCGGTGGTCGTTGTCGATCTGGGCCTGGGAGGGGGTGCCCGAGGTGCACGGCTGGGCATCGTCGGGGTTGCACATGCCCGGGGCGGCGTATTTGGCGAAGATCGCCTCCCAGAGCGCCCACGCTTCGGGGGTGAGCATCGCGCGCAGCCCCACCATCCCGTCAGGGCCTTGTGGGGATTTTGTGATTCCGCGTTTGCGGGCCCGGTCGACGTCGCTGGGCGCGGGGCCGTCTTGGTCGAGTAGAAACAGCGTCAGTTCGGCGGTGTCGGTGAGTTCTTTGGGTCCGACCGTGACCGCGGTGCGCACCAGGTCCAGTTCGAATTGTTCGCGGGTGGCGGTGTCGACCCAGCCCGGCAGCTTGTGCAGGGATTTGCGAATGACCTCGACATGTTCGGCGTTGATCAGCCCGTGGGCTTGAGCGGCTGCCGTGGCGGCCAGTACCGGTGGCAGCGACGCGCCGCTCACCGCCTGGCGGGGGGCCAATAAGTCAGCCTCGGTCAGGCGCCGATTGGCCTCGCGTGTGGAGGTCCGGTAACGCACTCGCAGGACTTCCTTCCAGGAGTGCGCACCCATCTCAGCCGGTGTGGCCTCGCACCGCAGACGGGCCAGCAAACGCTGGCCCAACGTCGGCAGCTGACACGACAGCGTTTCGAACTCATCGAGGGCGGCCACCAGGTCATGGCGGGTCAACAGCTCCAGATCACAGGCAACCACCTGCTCATAGGCGGCCCGCAACTCGGCGATCGCCACCTGCAACGCTGTTCCCGACATGCTTCGAACATACATTCGAGGTCTGACAGATCCGGCCGGTGATTTGCGCTGGCACGCCGGCGGTCGGCGTGTCCGATGTTGTAGCCCGCAGAAGGGTGTCCAGAAGTGATCCGAACTCGCGGGGCGATCGGAGGTCGAAGGCGTCCGCGTAGCGAGAGTTCGCGGTAGCGGTGCGGGCCGTTCAATTAGGTGGCGCATGGGGGTTGAGGGTGGTTGGAAGTCATTGTGGCCGTGGGAAATCGTGGTGTGCAGACTTCCGAGCACCATCTCGGCGAACGTGCGTGTCTGCCCACGACGCGCCTCTCGAGTTCAGCAGTCTCTGCACGCTCGCGACACGGCGAGCGCTCAGTACACGTCGCGTACGTAGCGTTTGGCCGCGACCAGTTCGCGCTTGTAGTCGTGCGCCTGTTCGTGTGACATCCCGCCGTGCCGCTCGATGATCGTGGTCAACGCGGCGTCGACGTCCTTGGCCATGCGGCTGGCGTCGCCGCAGACGTAGAAGTGCGCGCCGTCGTCGAGCCAGCGCCACAGTTGAGCACCGCGGTCGAGCATCCGGTGCTGGACGTAGACCCGCGAGGCCTGATCGCGGGAAAACGCGAGGTCCAACCGGTCGAGCAGACCGTCGCGAGCCATATCCTCGAAATCGTCGCGGTAGTAGTAGTTCTGGTCGCGGTGCTGCTCACCGAAGAACAACCAGTTGCGACCCCCGTGGCCGAGGGCCCGTCGCTCCTGCAGGAAGCCACGGAACGGCGCGACGCCCGTGCCGGGACCCACCATGATCATCGGAACCGAGCCGTCCTCCGGCGGGCGGAAATGCGGTGAGCGCTGCAGAAAAACCGGCACCGACGACGCGCGGTCGGCCAGAAAGGTCGAGCAGACGCCGCCACGACGACCGCCGTCGGCGCCACGGTAGCGCACCACCGACACCGTCAGCTGCACCTCGTGCGGGCTGACCAGCGGGCTCGACGAAATGGAATAGCTGCGCGGAGTCAACCGGACCAGCACCTCGCGCCACTCGTCGGGATCGGCGTGCACGACGAATTCCTGGACAAGGTCAAGGCCGTTGCGGCCGGCCAGCCACTTGTCCAGCTTGGCCTTGGGCGCCCGCAGCGCCTTGGCGTCGCGGCTGTGCTCGGCGATGAAGCGCACCAGGTCGGGAGTGATCCGGCAGAAGTCGAAGTGCGACATGAGCGCATCGCGCAACGACATCTCGGCGCCGTCGATTTCGACGGTGTGCTGAGCCGGCATTCCGGTGGCCGCCAGCCACGCGTCGACCGTCGCGGGATCGTTGGTGGCGCACACTCCCAGCGAATCACCTGCTGCGTAGGTGACGTCGTGTTCGGAGATGTCGAATCCGAACTGGCGCACTTCTTTTCGGGAGGCGGGCCCGTTGAGCACCACATTGCGGGACAACGGCACGACGAGGGGGCGCGCGCGAGTGAACGGCTGAGCGACGGTGGCCGGGCGCGCGAGTGTCGTGACGCCACCCCTGGGCGGCGACGTGTCGATGCCGGGGGTCAGCAGTGCGGTGACATCGTCGGCCCAGCGTCGCATCCGCTCGTCGTCATAGGCCTCGCAGTCGGCGCGCTCGAGCAGCCGCACGGCGCCGAGGTCTGCCAGCCTCGTGTCGACGGCCCTGGCGTGGCCGCAGAAGTCGTCGTAGGAGCGGTCGCCGATGCCCAGCACCGCATACCGCACGCCGGTCAACGGCGTCGCCTCCGAGGACTGCAGCCGCTGCCAGAAGCTCGCGCCGTTGTCGGGCGGTCCGCCGTCGCCGAACGTGCTCGTGACCACGAGTACTTCACGGGCCGTCGCGAGGTCGGCCGGCGCGAGGTCGTCCATGTTCACCAACTGGGCGTTGCCGAGCCGCTCGGCGAGTCGGGAGGCGAAGTCCTCGGCGTTGCCGGTCTGCGACGCCCACAGCACGAGCGGCCCATCGTCGAGTTCTGGTCGAGGGACCGGTTCTTCGGAGGAACGGTGGGCCTGGCCCGCGAGCAGGCCGTTGATCCACTGTCGTACCTCGGTGCACACGGGCGCCGAATCGGGCAGCACCGGAACATCGGCCCCGGCCTCGGCCAGTCCGCTGAAAAAGCCTGACACGTAGAGCGATTCCTGCTCGCTGAGCGTCGGCGACGCGACCGGTCGCAGGTCGACCGCGCAGACCTTGAACTCGGGCTGCAGCGAATCGGGGTCGACCGCGTCGTTGGTCAACGCGTTGACGGTGAGGTTCTGACCGTGCTCGTCGTTCCAATGGAAAGGCACGAAACAGCTGCCCTGCCGTACGCGTTCGGTGACGACGGCGGTCAGCACCGCGCCCCCGCGCCGCGTCGTGAGCTCGACCGGTCGTCCGTTCTCGATGCCGAGCCGCAGCGCATCCTCGGGATGCACCTCGACGAACGGCTCACCGGTGAGCTTGTTGAGCGACTCGACGCGTCCCGTCTTGGTCATGGTGTGCCACTGATGTTGCAGCCGACCGGTGTTGAGCACCATCGGGTAGTCATCGTCGGGCAGTTCCCGCGCGTCCATATGCGGGCGGGCGTGAAAGATCGCCCGCCGCGACGGGGTTGGGAAAGCCAGTCGCGGCGCCTGCCCGCGCTCGTCGACGAAGTACTCCTGGCTGACACCGTCGTTGACGTAGCGGATGGGATGGCGATCGGACTCGTCGTCCGGCGCGCACGGCCACTGCACCGAGGTCTCCCGCAGCCGCGCGTAGCTGGCACCGCGAATGTCGTAGCCGGTCTTCGGGTTCCAGAACCGCCGGATCTCGTCGAAGATCTGCTCGCTGGAGGTGTAGGCGAAATGCTCGCCGAAGCCCATGTGGGTCGCGACCTGGCAGATCAGTTGCCAGTCGGGCCTGGCCTGTCCGGGCGCCGGAATGGACTGCTGCAGCAGCGTGAGATTACGTTCGGAGTTGACCATCACCGCATCGGATTCCGCCCACATGGTCGCGGGTAGCACGATGTCGGCGTAGGTGTTGGTGGCGGTCGCGCTGTAGGTGTCCTGGGTGATGACGAGCTCGGCGGCACGTAACCCATCGATGACCGTCGCCCGGTTGGCCACGCTGGCAACGGGATTGGTGCAAATGATCCAGCACGCTTTGATGTCGCCGTCAGCGAGTTGCCGGAACATGTCGACGGTGCCTGGGCCGACGTCCGCACGGATCGTGCCGGGGGCCACGCCCCACTGCTTCTCGACGAATGCGCGGTCCTGCGCCGATGTCACCGAGCGCTGACCCGGCAGCCCCGGGCCCATATAACCCATTTCGCGTCCACCCATCGCATTGGGTTGTCCCGTCAGCGACATCGGCCCGCTGCCCGGTCGGCAGATCGCGCCCGTGGCCAGATGCAGGTTGCAGATCGCGTTCGTGTTCCACGTACCGTGAGTGCTCTGGTTGAGCCCCATCGTCCAGCAGCTCAGCCACTCCCCCGCGTCGGCGATCATCTGGGCGGCGAGCCGGATGTCGGCCTCCGCCAAACCCGTGACGTGAGCGACCTTTTCGGGCGTGTAGTCGGCGAGAAACGCCGGCATCGCCTCCCAACCCTCGGTGTGTTGATCGATGAAATCGAGGTCGATGGCGCCGTTTTCGACTAACAGATTCAGCAGCCCGTTCAGTAACGCGAGATCGGTGCCGGGTTTGATCTGCAGGAACAGGTCAGCGCGTTCGGCGGTCGTCGTGCGGCGGGGGTCGACGACGATCAGCTTGGCGCCTGCCTTGAGCCGGTCGACCATGCGCAGGTGCAGGATGGGGTGACAGTCGGCCATGTTGGAGCCGATGACGAAGAACAGGTCGCTGCAATCGAAGTCGGCGTACGACCCCGGCGGACCGTCAGCGCCCAGCGATTGTTTGAAGCCGGTTCCGGCGCTGGCCATGCACAGCCGTGAGTTCGACTCGATGTGCACCGTGCGCAGGAACCCCTTGGCCAGTTTGGTCGCGAGATACTGTGCCTCGATGGACATCTGGCCCGACACGTACAGCGCCACCGCGTCGGGACCGTGCTGCTCGACGATCTCCCGCAGCCGCCGGCCGGCCTCGGCAACGGCGTCGTCAACGGGGATCGGGACCAGTTCCTCGTCGCGGCTGGGCCGCAGCATCGCCGAGGTCAACCGGCCGTCCGCGGCGCGCATCAACTCGGCGTGGGTGGCGCCCTTGGTGCACAGCCTGCCGAAGTTGGCCGGGTGCAGCTTGTCCCCGGACACCCGCGCGATCACCGGGTTACCGGTCTGCCGGTCGGTGGTGGTGTGCACCTCGATACCGCAGCCCACGCCGCAGTACGAACACGCCGTCCGAGTCACCATGGGCGTCAGGCGGGCACCGGTGAAGCGACGCGGCCGACCTGCTCGCCGGCGCCGGTCCGCGAGGTCTGCATGCGCAGGAACACAAACCACGTGACGATCGCGCAGATCACGTAGAAGCCGAGGAACACCCAGAACGCGTTGGTGGCGGACTTGGCGTCGCTGACGTACGACGCGCGCAGCACGACGTTGATGAATACGCCGCCGAGGGCGCCGACCGCCCCGGCGAAGCCGATCAACGCGCCGGACATGCTGCGCGACCAGGCGGCTTTGTCCTCGCGGCTCCAGTCGTCGCGACCCTGGGCCTTGGCTTCGAAGATCGACGGGATCATCTTGTAGGTCGAGCCGTTGCCGATGCCCGACAAGACGAACAACAGGATGAAACCGGTTACGTAGGCGGCCATCTGACCGCTGGTGGCTGCACCTGCCATACCGTCGTCGAGCACGCCGGCCGCCACCAGGATTCCTGCGGCGAAGATCATCGCGATGAAGGTGTAGAGGGTGACCCTGCCCCCGCCGACCCGATCGGACAGCTTGCCGCCGAACGGACGCGAGATCGAACCCAGCAGCGGGCCGATGAACGCGATCTGGGCGGCATGCAGCGAGGCCTGCGCGGGGGTGTCGCCGCCGGCGAGGAAGTTGATCTGCAGCACCTGCCCGAAGGCGAACGAGAAGCCGATGAACGAGCCGAACGTGCCGATGTAGAGAAAGCTCATCACCCAGGAGTGCTTGAACCGCAACGCCTCTGCCATGGCGCCCAGGTTCGACCGCTGATTGCCGAGGTTGTCCATGAACAGCGCCGCCCCCAGCGCGGCCAACGCGATCAGGACAAGGTAGATGGCGCAGACGACTTCGGGTGCGGTGTTGCTGACGGTGGCGATCACCAGGAGCCCGACCAGCTGGATCACCGGTACCCCGATGTTGCCGCCGCCGGCGTTCAGGCCGAGCGCCCACCCCTTGAGCCGCTGCGGGTAGAACGCGTTGATGTTGGTCATCGACGACGCGAAGTTGCCGCCGCCGACTCCCGCGACCGCGGCCACGATCATGAACGTGGTGTAGGACGTGCCGGGGGTGTTCATCACCCACAGCGTCAGCACGGTCGGGATCAGTAGCAGCAGGGCACTGACGATGGTCCAGTTACGCCCGCCGAACCTTGCGGGGGCGATGGTGTACGGGATCCGCATGAATGCGCCGACCAGGGTGGGCATGGCGACCAGGTAGAACTTGCCCGCCGCATCGATGCCGTAGACGTCTTGGGGCATGAACAGCACCATCACCGACCAGATCGACCACACTGAGAATCCGACGTGCTCGGCGAATATCGACCAGATCAGGTTCCGCTTGGCAATCATCTTGCCACCGGATTCCCAGGCCTCGACGTCCTCGGCGTCCCAATTGTCGATGGTGCGGCTGCGGCTCAGAGTCTTCACAAGCATCACGATGAAGTGCGGCCATTCCGTAGCCGTTGCACGTCCGTGACCGAAAGGTCAACTCCCGCTCACACAGGCGGTGCAAGGCGGTCCGGCCGCCGGAAACGTTGACGAAACAAATGTGGCGTGGGTTACGCCGGCCGGCGAGCGATCAGAACGGACAGGTCGGCCCGTCAGGCAGCCGTCTCCCAGAATCGGGCGAGCACCTCGGCCGCGCGTGCGGGATCCTGCACCATCCACCAGTGCCCCAAACCGTCGAGAACCTCTGTGCGCGCGCCTGCTCGCGCCGCCGCCCGCCGGCGCATGTCCTCGGTGCCCACGTACGTGTCCTCCGTCGCGAGAAACGACAACCCCGGACGGGCAGCAGCCTTCTCGAGCTGGCGGCCCGCCTCGGACAGAACCGGCTGGGCCGCAGAGCGGTACAGCGCCAGGATCGCGCGCCCCATCTCGGGACCTTGCGCCCGGGCGAGCGCTGTTGCGACATCGGGTGGGAGTCCCAGACCGGCCATTTGCGCCGTCTTGTCTTCGACCGTGCCGCCCATCATCGCCTCGACCAGTTCCTCACCGGCTCCGGGCGTCTGCCACACCTGGGCGAGCTCGTGCCAGACATAGTCGGGATCGAATAGCCCCACGACGTCGCTGGCCCAGGTGCGCAGGAGTTCGGGACGGCGCATCGCCACGTTGACGACGTGACCGCCGCCCCAGTCGTGTCCCACCAGATCGACGGGTTCACCGATGCGCTCCAGTTCGCGCTCGAGCCAGTCCCGATAGTCAAGGTACGTAGCCGAGAAGTCGTCGGGCAGCGGTGCGCCGAACCCCGGCGGCGACAGCAGCACCACGTCATCGCGGCCGAGGACGTCGACCATGGGCCCCCAGATCGCATCCGTCTCCGGATTACCGTGCACCAGAACCACTGTCATACAGCGATCCTAGGCACGCCGGATTCACAGCTTGCGCCGGAGCCGGTCTCGGTACGAACGCCCGTCCGGGTCGTACATGAACCGGTACACCGGCTCGGCCCACAGCCGCGTCAGCAGCCCGAGTCGTTCGGCCTTGTGCGGGCGCAAGCGGCCGGGCGGTCTCGGTCCTCGCCGACCCGAGGCGTACCACGCCTCCAGCGCCTCTGCGGTTTCAACGATCTCGGACACCGCGGTGACCGGATCGACCAGGCCGCCGTCCTCGCTGCGGTCCAGATGCTCGCGCATCAGCTTCAGCCTGAAATCCCGTGCGAAAACGCCCTCGGAATCCAGTACCGCACAGGATAACTCGCTGTCGTGCGTCCACGATCGCCGGTTGAAGTTGTCGCTACCCGAACACGCCCACACATCGTCGATCACGCAGACCTTCGCATGCACGTACACCGGTGTGCCCTCGTGGTTCTCGACATCGAACACGTGCACCCGGTCCGGTGCGGCACGGTGACACGTCTCGATGGCCTGCCAACGCCCGACCTGGTTAGGCGGCAGGGCCAGCCGGCCGTCGACATCGGGGTAACGCGGCACCACCGCGACCAGATGCAGATCGGAGTTGGCCCGTAGCGCCGCCGCGAACAGGTCGGCCACCCGCTTGGACCACAGGTACTGGTCCTCCAGGTAGATCAGCCGGCGAGCCCGCGGCACCGCCTTGCTGTACGCGCGGGCGATGCTGCGCTCGCCGTGCGGCGCGAAGTCGTACGCGAAATGGGCGTCCGGGTAGGTCCGCAGCACCTGCACGCTGTGCGGACCGCACGGTGGCGGGTGCGGCGGTTGCTCCGGCAGCGCATCGGCGGTCATGTCCGTGCCACTGAACTTGTCCCGCAGCCATGCCAAAGGATTCAGCATGTCCAGGGACGCAGGATCGTTCCACCGTTCACGAAACGTCATGTCCAGCGCGCCGACGACCGGCCCCTGCAACCGCAACTGCACGTCATGCCACGGTGGATGGTCGCCGTAGCGCGGTGACATCTCGATCGCCTGAGGGTCGCCGTGGTGCGAGGCGTCATCCCGCCGCGAGTGACACAGGTCGATGCCTCCCGCGAACGCCACATCGCGCTCCGGGGAACCGGGATGGCGGATCACGACCAGCTTCTGATGATGCGAACCGCCGATCCGCACCCGCTGGTCCAACAGGACCTCGCCGCCGGCCTTCTCGATGTGCTTACCGAGATGGCGGTTCTCCTCCTCGCTGTAGGAGAGCTCATCGAGATGCGACCGCCACACCAGACCCTTGACCACCACCCCGCGTTCGGCTGCACGGCAGAACAACTCGCGAACCGTCGGCCCGTTGTCACGCATCTTCTCGTCGGGGTCGCCACGCCAGTCGGTGAAGAACACGTAGTCGCCCGCCGCGAGCGCCTCCACCTCGGTGGCGAGGTGGTCGAAATAGGTCGAGCCGTGCACGAGCGGTTCGACGCGGTTTCCTTCGCACCACGCCGGGATGTCCGACGCCGGGTTGCCGCGCTCCTGCTCGGTCAGGAACCACTCCTCGACGTTCACGGCCGCCGCCGCAACAGCCGGTCGCGATACGAGCGACCGTCGGGGTCGAAGATCATCCGGTAGGCGGGTTCGGCCCACAGCCGTGTCAGCGGATCGACCCGCTCGCTCTCGTGCGGTCGCAGTCGTCCCGGCGGTCGCGACCCGGAGCGGCCCGACCGATGCCAATCCTCCAAAATCGCTGCGCACGCGATCATCTCGTCGACGGCGGCGACCGGGTCGACCAGACCCTCGTCTTCGCTGCCGTCCTCGGCCCGGTCGAGATGCTCGCGCAACAACCGCAGCCGTAGATCACGCGCGAACCGGTCGTCGGCGTCGAGCACCGCGCACGACAGTTCGCTGTCATGCGTCCACGAACGGCGATTGAAGTTGTCGCTGCCGATGCAGGCCCAGGTGTCGTCGATGACACACACCTTCGAGTGCACATAAACCGGTGTGCCCTCGTGGTTTTCGACGTCGAACACATGCACCCGGTCAGGCGCGGCACGGCGGCACGCGTCGAGCGCCAGTTGACGCCCGACCAGCGTCGGCGGGCGGCCAAGACCACCTTCCAGATCGAAGTAGCGCGGCACGACCGCCACCAGTTGCAGGTCGGGATTGTTGGTCAACGCCTCGACCAAGAGGTTGGCGATCTCATCGGACCACAGATACTGGTCCTCCAGATAGATCAGGCTCCTGGCGCGCCGAATCGCCTTCGTGTAGCCGCGTGCGATGCTGCGTTCGCCCTCCTTGGCGAACTCGTACTGGATCAAGGCGTCGCCGTAGGTGCGAAGCACCTGCACCGCATGCGGTCCGCAGGCCGGCGGGTCCGGCGGTTGCTCCGGTAGCGGGCGCGGCCGCTGGTCCTGGCCCCCGAACCTGTCGCGAAGCCACGCAAGCGGGTTGAACAGATCCAGCGGCGCGCGCGCCGTCCACCGCTCCCGGAAGGTGACGTCCAGCGCCCCGATGACCGGACCGCGCACCTGCAGCTGCACGTCGTGCCACGGCGGGCGCTCCCCGTACCGCTTCGACATCTGCACCGCCTGCGGGTCACCGCGGTGCGATGCGTCGTCGCGACGCGAGTGGCACAGGTCGATGCCTCCGATGAACGCCACGTCCCGCTCCGGTTCGCCGGGATGGCGGAGCAACACCAGCCGTTGATGATGCGATCCGCCCACCAGCACCCGCTGATCGAGCAGCACCTCCCCACCGGCGCGCTCGATGGTCTCGGCCAGGTGACGGTTCTGCTCCTCGTTGAACTGCAAGCGATTCGGATACGACCGCCACATCAGACCCTTGACGAGCACACCGCGCTCGGCGGCCGAGCGGAACAGTTCGGCGACGGTAGGACCGTTGTCGCGCAACCTCTGGTCGGCGTCGCCGCGCCAGTCGGCGAAGAACAGGTGATCTCCCGCGCGAAGCGCCTCAACCTCGGTGACGAGCCGATCGAAGTACGACGCGCCGTGAATAAGAGCCTCGGCGTGGTTGCCCTCGCTCCACGCCGGCAGCTCCCAATCGGGGTTACCGCGTTCACCGGCGGTGAGGAACCATTCGGCCAGCACTGACACCCCGTGGGATGCCCACTCGACGCTGGATCTACGCGCGGAATAATGGGCCGCGTGACGGCAAGAGTCCTGTTTCTCTACAACGACCCCCTCGCGACCGAGGCGCTGCTCGGCGAGGCGTTCGTCGACGAGGGCTTCGACGTGCACACCTTCGAGGTGGTGCCCCGTGAGCGCGCACACTCTCCTGCCGACGACGTCACGTTTCCCGACCCGACCCACTACGACGTGCTTGTACCTCTCGGCGCGCGCTGGCCCGTCTACGACGACGCGCTGCGCCGCACCTGGGTCGGCGAGGAGATGGCGATGATCTGCCGCGCGGCCGACGCGGGCATCGCGATCCTCGGCATCTGCTTCGGCAGACAACTGCTGGCGCAGAGCTTCGGCGGGACGGTCACACGGTCGCTGTCACCCGAGATCGGTTGGTATGACGTCGAGTCCACCGATCCGGAACTGGTGCCCGGCGGCCGATGGTTCCAATGGCACCACGACCGCTGGACACTGCCGCCCGGCGCCACCGAACTGGCCCGCACCGCCAACGCATCCCAGGCGTTCCGGTTCGGCCGCGCGCTCGCGCTGCAGTTCCACCCCGAGGTCGACCTCGAGCTGCTGGACCGATGGCTGGCCGACGACGATACCGGCGAAGTCGCCGCCTTCGGCCTCACCCGTGACGAATTACGTTCTCAGACAGACAGGTTCGCAGGCGACGCGGCCAGCCGGGTACGGTGTCTCGTGCACGGCTTCGTGACACGCGTGGTCGGTCAACCGTGCCCGAGCTCGTGAGCGAGCGCACCGTCCAGCGACGGATGACGGAAGCGGTGGCCGAGCGCCTGCAATGCGGCGGGCAGCACTCGTTGATTGGCTTCGGCGAGTTCGCGCGCTCCCTGTTCCCCGAGCAGTAGGCGCGGCCCGAACGACGGAACCGGCACGACGGCGGGACGGCGCAGCACCCGCGCCAACGTCCTGGTGTAGTCGGCGTTGCGCACCGGATGTGGGGCCACCGCATTGACGGGACCGGCCATCCGGTCGTCGTAGAGCGCGCGCAGATACACGTCGAGCAGATCGTCGAGCGCGATCCACGCCAGCCACTGCCTGCCGCTGCCCAGCCGGCCACCCAGGCCGGCGGCGAACAACGGTCGCATCAGGCGCAGCGTGCCCCCGCGCGCGGACTGCACGTTCCCCGTCCGGACGGTGACGATCCGCAGTCCCGCCTCGGCGGCCGGCGCCGTCGCCGCCTCCCAGTCCCGGACCACCTCGGCCAGGAAGCCGTCCCCGACCACGCTTTCCTCGGTCAGTGCCGCATCGCCGCGGTCGAAGCCGTAGATGCCCACCGCCGACGCGCTGACGAAGGTTCTCGGTCCGTCATCGGCCCGCGCCGCCACCTCGGCGAGCCGACGGGTCGGTTCGAGGCGGCTGGCGCGGATCGCGTCCTTGTGGGCGTCGGTGAACCGGCCGGCTATCGACGCGCCCGCCAGGTGCACGACCGCGTCGACCCCGGTCAACAGCCCTGGATCCGGCCGATCGGGGTTCCACTGCCGCTCGTCCGCGCCCGCCGCCGCCCGCCGCACCAGCCGGATCACTCGGTGCCCTCCCGTGCTCAGGAACGCTGTCAACGCCGACCCGACCAGACCTGATGCGCCGCTGACCGCGACCGTGAGCGGGCGAAGCCCTGCGTCGGCGGCGTCGCGGTGGGCGGCAAGGTCGTCGGCCAGCTGGCGGTGGCGGTAGACGAACATCGGCCGCAGCGCCGCCGCCGGCACCGGCGCCTCGATGCGGTCATAAACCCGGGTGCCGCCGGGGGCCTCGCCGAACTCGTGAACGTGGGTCCACCGGCCGACCAGTCGCGGCGGCCACGAGGCCGGCCCGTTCGAGGTCAGCACATCGACGAAGCGGCGCGGCGGGTCATAGCGGTCCGGGTCGTGCTGGGCGATCCAACGCAGACCACCCGGCAGCCCGAGCACCGCGCGCCCGTCGGCCAGCGACTCGGCTTCCGCGATCGCCTTCATCGGCTGCCACGGCGGGATCAGCCGCCTCATCGCGCCGGTTCGTGCGTACCAGCCGAACACCTCGTCGAGCGTGTGCCCGACGACGCTCTCGTATTCGATTCCCATGTGTCGATATTCGTCGCCGTCATGCCGATGGATTGCTTCAGGGTGGGGTACCCACGGTCGTAGTCATGAACGGATGGAGCGGGCTCGCCCGCCGAAGCGGCAAACGCCTGTATCAGGACCGCCGGGAGGCCGGCGAGGTTCTGGCCCGCGAGTTGTCGTCTTACCGCGGTCACGATGTGGTGGTGTTGGGACTCGCGCGCGGCGGCGTTCCGGTCGCCGCGCAGGTGGCCCGCTCGCTGCAGGCTCCCCTCGATGTCTTCCTGGTCCGCAAGCTCGGTGTGCCGCAATGGGAGGAGCTCGCGATGGGCGCGCTGGCCAGCGGGGGCGGTGTCGTCGTCAACGACAACCTCGTGCGCAACCTGGGCATCGGTGACGAGGCGATGCAGGCCGCGATCGCTCGCGAGACCGAGGAGTTGAACCGGCGCGAGCAGGCCTATCGCGGCGACCGCCCGCCTCCCGAGTTGACGGGCAGGACGGTGATCCTGGTCGACGACGGGATCGCCACCGGAGCCAGCATGCTCGCCGCGGTGCGTGCCGTGCGGTCCAAGAACCCGGCGCGGATCGTCGTCGCCGTCCCGGTCGGACCGCCGTCGGCGTGCCGCGAGCTAGCCAAGGAAGCCGACGACGTCGTCTGCGCGAGCATGCCGCAGGGATTCGAGGCCGTCGGCCAGGTGTTCGCCGACTTCCATCAGGTCAGCGACGACGAAGTGCGCGACCTGCTGGCCCCCGGCGAGCCGGATCAGCAAGGGCGCCAAGGGAATTAGCGGCGGTCTTCGCCGGAGTCGGCTTGTTCGACGACCGTGGTCTCGTCGTCGGCGCCGGGCTCGCCCGCGTACTCGGGTTGCTCCGCGACGGCCTCGTCGTCGGGATAGTCCTCGTAGTACTCCGGATCGACATCGGTCTGCGCGTCGGGCGCCGCGTCGGCCTTGCGGCCCGAGCGCTCCCGCACCGCATCCACGATCAGCAGCACCACACCGATCACGCTGGCCGCAATACAGACCCAGGCGATCAGTTCATTGCTGGTGACGACGGCCGTCACCAGTGCCGCGAGGCCGATGACGGCGAGGACGAGCGCAACGATCAGCATTGATCAACCCTAGGCCAAAGCGGGTTCAGTTGTTTCCCCGGTTGAACTGATTGAAACCACCGCCGTCGTTTCCGGCGCTGGAGTCGACGGGCGCGGCCGAACCGCGCTGGCCGAGCTCCTCGAGCTGGGACTCCAGATAAGTCTTGAGCCGGGTGCGGTATTCGCGCTCGAACGTGCGCAACTGTTCGAGGCGGCCCTCCAGCACGGTGCGCTGCTGATTGATGGTGCCCATGATCTCGGAGTGCTTGCGCTCCGCGTCCGCCTGCAGGGCGTCGGCCTTCTCCTGCGCCTGGCGCAGCTGCGCCTCGGACCGGGTCTGGGCGTCGGCGAGCATCGCGTCGGCGCGCTGGCGAGCATCGGCGACGGTGGTCTCGGCGGTCTGCCGCGCCTCGCTCACCAGGGCATCGGCCTGCGCCCGCGCATCGGCGAGCAGCTTTTCCGACTCGGCCTTCGCGGTGCTGGTCAACCGGTCCGCGGTGTCCTGGGCCAGGCTCAACACCTTGGCCGCCTTCAACGCCTGGTCCTCGCTGGGCTGCGACGAAGGCGCCTCATAGGCCGGCTGCGGAGTCGGAGCAGGCTCGGGGGCGGGCTGCTCGTAGACCGGCATGGCCTGTGTCGACTGGCTTCCGCCGGAGCCGGAAGCCAACTCCTGCTCCAGCTCGGCGACACGCTGCCGAAGATCCGCGTTCTCCTCGATGAGGCGCGTCAGCTCGTTCTCGACCAGATCGAGGAACGCGTCAACCTCATCCTCGTTGTAGCCGCGCTTGCCAATGGGTGGCTTGCTGAACGCGACGTTGTGAACGTCGGCGGGTGTGAGCGGCATTGTCGCCCCCTTGAAGTCTGGACAGTCAACCGGTCTCAAAGTGTAGAGCGTGGGTGGAACGTAACTGGCGTCCATCCTGTCACACCAGACGCGGCCGTAGCAGAAGAGGATGAAATTAAGAGCGAATTTCAAACACGGCCGGACACGCGGCGACCATTTCGCCGCTCAATTTCTTGCCGGCAAACGGCCCGGTCTCCACTCACCGGGAGAGCCGATTCCGTCTGGCTCGATGCGGTCTCAGGCCGCCGCGCCGAAGGCCAGTTGCATGCCGATGAAGGCGACGAGCAGCAGCACCATGATCGACAGGTCGAAGCGCACCGCACCTATCGTGAGCTGGGGAATGAGCCGCCGCAGTAGCTTCACCGGCGGATCGGTCAGCGTCATGATGATCTCGAGGATCACCACGGTGGCGCCCTTCGGATGCCAGTCCCGGGAAAACGACCGGATGAACTCGACCACAACCCGCGCGATCAGCAGCAGCCAGAAGACGAACAGGGCGAAGCCCAGGATTTCGAAAAAAAGCGACAACGCGGACGGTCCTCACTACGGGCTCAGATGTGACGTTTACTACAGGCTTGATACAGGCAAGTCTCGCCCGAGACCTCTCAAGCCCGCACGCGACGCCAGCCTACCCGTCTGTGAGACGACCTATTGATAGGAGTAGAAGCCGGCCTCGGCGATGCGGCGCCGCTCCTCGGCCGTCACGTCGATGTCCGCCGGCGACAGCAGGAACACCTTGGTGGCCACCTTGTCGAACGATCCCCTCAGCGCGAAGGCCAGGCCTGCGGCGAAGTCGACGAGGCGCTTGGCATCGGCGTTGTCCATCGACACCAGGTCCATGATCACCGGGGTTCCGTCGCGGAACCGTTCGCCGATCGTGCGGGCCTCGCTGTAGTCCTTCGGCCGCAGCGTGGTGATCTTCGCCAGCGGGCTGCCGGCCTCGAACAGCTCGGCCATCCTGCGGGGGTCCATGGCCAGCGCGCCGCGGGTGGCGCCGCGCATCGGGGCGAAACGGGGTGCCGGGCGCTCGAACTCGCGCGGTGCGCGCAGTCTCGGCTCGAAGCGGTCCTCGTAACCGCGGTAACCGCCCGGCGCATCGTCGTAGTCGCGGTCGTCGTAACCGCGGTGGCCCGGGCCGTACCCGTCGTCGTCGAAGTGTTCGTCTCGACTACGGCGCGAATATCCACGTGAGGCGCCGCGGTCGTCGTCCTCGTAGTACTCGTCGTCGTAGTCGTCCATCGGGGCCATACCGAAGTAGGCCTTGACCTTGTGAAGTGTGCTCATCGTTCGACCCTTCTCATGCCCTGGACTCTGGTGTCTGTGATGAAGATGTGACTGGAGTGACTACTTCTGGTGACGGTAAAGGACGTTGTCCCAATAACGCGGTACCGACACGCACACATGTCGAGCCGTGTTTGACCGCCGCTTCGAGATCGTTCGACATCCCGGCCGACAGCTGAAGGCGCTGCGGGTAGCCGGCCTGCACCCGCTCGTACTCGGCGTTCACGCGCGCGAACGCCGCGTCCGCATCCTCGCCGAGCGGAGGGATCGCCATCAGCCCGGCGAACTCCAATCCCGATGCGGCGTGCGCGGCGGCGCACAATTCGTCGACCGAATCGGGTTCGTCGATGTCGACGCCGCCGCGGCTTTCGTCCCCATCGAGGCTCAGCTGGATGAAGACGCGCAGCGGTTGGTTGCGCCTGCCCTCGTCGAGCGCGGCGGACGCCGCGTGGCTCAGCGCGTCGATCAATTTCCGGGTGTCGACCGAGTGCGCCGCATACGCCCAGCCGGCAATGGATCGCGCTTTATTGCGCTGTATCCGGCCGACCATGTGCCAGCGAATGGATCCGACATCGGGAATGGCGGCGATTTCTCGGACTTTATTCGACGCTTCCTGTTCGCGTGATTCGCCGAAAGCCTCACAACCCAAACGGCGAAGAATAATGACATCGTGGGCGGGAAAGAATTTGGTTACCGGTAACAATTCAATGTCGGTGATATCGCGCCCTGCGGCCTCGGCGGCGGCGGCCAGGCGTTTGCGCACGGCCGCCAGCGCTTGGCTCAGCTCGACTTCGCGGGAGGACGGCACGGTGTCGCTCACTCCATCCACACCAGTGAGGCGAACCGCCCGGTCGGGGCGTCGCGGCGATGGCTGAACAAGTTGCGGTCCTCGATCGTGCAGCGAGGGTCGACGTCGATGGCGGTGACACCCAAAGTCGTTAATTGCCGGTGGATTCCGGCTCGCAGGTCCAGCGCGGGTGTGTTCTTCGCGCTCATCGTGCGGCTGCCGGGCAGCGCGGTCTCGACCTCGGCGGCCATGGCCTCGGGGACCTCGTAGTTGCGCCCGCTGGCCGCCGGTCCGAGCAACGCCGAGATGTCCTCGGCGTGCGCGCCGAGCGACAGCATCGCCTCGACGGTGCGCGCCACGACGCCGTTTTGCGCACCGACGCGCCCGGCGTGCACGGCGGCCACCACACCGGCGCGCGCGTCGCCCAATAAAACGGGAACGCAATCGGCGGTGACCACCGCCAAAGCCAACCGCGGTGTGGCGGTGACCAATGCGTCAGTTTTGTCGACCGGATGATCCGTGGCGTCGTCGACCACGGCGACGTGATCCCCGTGCACCTGATTCATCCACACGATTGCGTCATCGCCCAATCCGATGGCGCCGCCGAGCCGTTTGCGGTTGGCGGCGACGGCCTGCGGATCGTCGCCGACGTGGTCGCCGAGGTTGAAGGTGTCGAACGGCGGCGCGGAGACGCCGCCGGCCCGTGTCGTGGTCACGCGCCGTATGCGAACCGTCACGGTCGCCAGTATTGCCGGATCAGTGGCGCATGAACGGCGGCACGTCGACGTCGTCGTCATCGTCCCCGCCGATACTGACCGTCGCGCCGTTGGTGTGTACCGGCACGCTCGCCGGATCCGCGGGCTCGAACAGCGATGTGCTCACCTTGCCGGCCTTGCCCGGGGTGATGCCCTGCCCTTCGGCCGGGCTGACCACCGGTTTGCGTCCAGGACCGGCGGAGTCGAAGCCTGCGGCGATCACGGTGACCCGCACCTCGTCGCCGAGCGAGTCGTCGATGACCGTGCCGAAGATGATGTTGGCATCGGGATGGGCGGCGTCCTGCACCAGCGACGCGGCTTCGTTGATCTCGAACAGGCCCAGATCGCTGCCGCCGGCGACCGAGAGCAGCACACCCTGCGCGCCCTCCATCGACGCCTCCAGTAGCGGCGAGTTGATCGCGATCTCGGCGGCTTTGAGCGCACGGCCGTCGCCGCGTGCCGAACCGATGCCCATCAGCGCGGTGCCCGCCCCGCTCATCACGCCCTTGACGTCGGCGAAGTCGACGTTGATCAGGCCGGGTGTGGTGATCAGGTCAGTGATCCCCTGCACGCCGTTGAGCAGCACCTCGTCGGCGCTGCGGAACGCGTCCATCAGCGAGACCGCAGCATCGCCCATCTGCAGCAGCCGGTCGTTGGGGATCACGATGAGCGTGTCGCAGCTCTCCCGCAACGCCTGGATGCCGTTCTCGGCCTGGTTGCTGCGCCGCTTGCCTTCGAACGAGAACGGCCGCGTCACAACGCCGACGGTCAACGCGCCGAGCTTGCGCGCGATCGACGCCACCACCGGAGCGCCACCCGTGCCGGTGCCGCCGCCCTCGCCCGCCGTGACGAACACCATGTCGGCGCCGCGCAGCAGCTCCTCGATGTCGTCCTTGGCGTCTTCGGCGGCCTTGCGCCCCACTTCGGGATCGGCGCCGGCGCCGAGACCGCGCGTGGAATCGCGACCGACGTCGAGCTTGACGTCGGCGTCGCTCATCAACAACGCCTGTGCGTCGGTGTTGATGGCGATGAACTCCACGCCCTTGAGGCCTTGCTCGATCATCCGGTTGACGGCATTGACGCCGCCGCCACCGATGCCGACCACCTTGATGACGGCGAGGTAGTTATGTGGGGGGGTCATCGCGATCCCTTCCTCCCAAGTTGTCCGACGACACGCCGAGCCTTGGCAAACCCTAAACCTCAACCAGAGGGTTATAGTTATGTCAAGTTGTTCCGCGCAACCAGAACGGTAGGGCGAGGTCGCGACCTAGCGACGCAGGCGCGCCGACACGCGCGACAAATTTTCGTGCAACTTCGCGCTGGACTCGCAACGGCGAGTTGGACGCAGAGACTCACTTCACGGTCGGCAGGTCGGGACTCGACACGTCGTAGGTCTTGCCCGGCTGGGTGAGCAACGCCCCGAGTTTGAGCGCCTTCTCCTCGGTCCGGTCAGTGGTTCCCCACACCACCTCCCTGCCGTCGATGAGCTGCAGGGTGATGGACGCGACCGAGGGCGCCGCGATGCGGGCGACCTGCGCGGCGACCTCCGGGCGCAGCGACGTCATCACCTGCAGCGCCGCTTTGGTCGGTGCGTCGTTGGGACCGGGATTGTCGGTGTCGAGGTAGGGCACCCCCGGCGGCGGCGGGCCGATCGCGAAGTCGACGCCGTCGCGGTCGAACAGGTGCGGTCCATCCGGATAGTCCTTGACCACCACCGGAACTCGCTCGACGACGGTGATCCGCAGGGTGGACGGATACTGGCGCTGAACACGTGCGCTGGCGATCCGCCGGATCGCGGCCACCCGCTCGGCGACGTTGTCGGTGTTCACCTGCAGCAGCGGCGTGCCCGGCGCGACGGCCGCCGCGGCGACGATCTCCTCCTGCGTCACCGCGCCCACACCGGTGACCACCGTGTTGCGCACCGCCATGACCGGAGTGAAGTACAGCAGCAGTCCGAGCCCGACGACGATGACGCTGATCAGCGCCGACCACATCAGCACCTTCAGGCCGCGGACCGTTCCCCTCCGCAGTTTGCGGGTGTCGCCCGCGGGCTTGCCCAGTGCGCGCCGCTTGGCCTCCCTGCGGGCCTGCTCGATCGCCGTGGCGCGGGCTTGAGCCGCGCGGCGCTCCTCACGCTCGCGGCGCGCGCGCCGGCGCGGGCCTTCGAAATCCGGTGTCTGATTAGATGTTTCAGAGTCTGGCGACGTTTCGGAGTCCGGCGGCGACTCCGCGTCTTGCGGCGTCTCATGCGACTGCGGCGCATCCTCCCCCGGCTCGGGCGCCTCCGAGGACTCCGGGTCACGGTCGATCGGCCCGGTCATCGCGACCCCGGTGTGCTCCGGTTGGCCTTGACGCGCAGCGCGGTGAGGATCTCCGGGCCGAGCATCGTGACGTCACCGGCGCCCATCGTGACGACGACATCGCCCGGTGCGGCGGCCTCGGCCACCCGCGCTGAGACCGCCGAGAAGTCGGGCACATAGGTTCCCGGCACGCTGACGTGCTCGACGATGCTTGCTCCGCTGACCCCGGCGATCGGCTGCTCGCGGGCGGCGTAGACGTCGAGCACGAACACTTCGTCGGCACCGTCGAGTGCCTGCCCGAACTCGCGGGCGAATGTCTGTGTGCGCGAATACAGGTGCGGCTGGAAGACGACGATCGAACGACCACCGGCCTGCTCGGTGACGGTGTGCAGCGCGCCGAGCGTGGCGCGCACCTCGGTCGGATGGTGCGCGTAGTCGTCGAAGACCCGCACGCCGTTCGCCTCTCCGACCAACTCGAACCGGCGCCGCACCCCTTCGAAACCGGCCAGCCCGTCGAGTACCGCATCGACCGGCGCGCCCGCTTCGATCGCGGCGAGCATCGCGCCGATCGCGTTGAGCGCCATGTGTCGTCCCGGCACCGCGAGGCGCATCACCCTCGGGTGCGGTTCGTCGGCGAACTGGATGTGCGCCACCGCCCCGGTGTCGTGCTGCTCCCAATTCAACAAGGTGCCGTGCAGCGCTCGGCTCGGGTCGCTGCCGTAGCGCAGCACGCGGATGCCCAGCTCCTCGGTGCGCTCGGCCAGCCCCGCGGCGCCGGGGTCGTCGGTGCAGACCACAAGCGCGCCACCGGGTTTGAGGCGTTCGACGAAGTCGTCGAACACGGCGCCGTAAGCTTCGGCGCTTCCGAAGAAGTCGAGATGGTCGGCCTCGATGTTCGTCACCACCGCGACATCGGGGCTGTACTCCAGCAGTGAGCCGTCGCTTTCGTCGGCCTCCGCCACAAAGACGTCACCGCTGCCGTTGTGGGCGTTGGTGCCCGCCTCGCCGAGGTCCCCGCCCACCGCGAACGACGGGTCGAACCCGCTGTGCTGCAACGCCACGATGAGCATCGACGTCGTCGTGGTCTTGCCGTGGGTGCCAGTCACCATCAGCGTGGTGTGACCCGCCATCAGCTTGGCCAGGACCACCGGCCGCAGGATCACCGGGATACCGCGCCGACGGGCCTCGACCAGTTCCGGATTGGTCTTCGGGATGGCGGCGTGGGTGGTGACGACGGCGGTCGGCCCGTCCGGCAACAGGTCCAGCGAGGAGGCGTCGTGTCCGATCCGGATCGCGGCACCGCGGGCCCGCAACGCGGCCACCGCGCGCGACTCCTTGGCATCAGAACCCGACACCAGCCCGCCGCGGTCGAGCAGGATGCGCGCGATACCCGACATGCCGGCACCGCCGATGCCCACCATGTGCACCCGCTGCAGCTCCTCGGGCAGCGATTTCGGTTTCACCGCAGACCCTTTCGGGACTCGGCTTGTGCCACCTCGATGGCGATCTCGGCGACCCGCCGTGCCGCGTCGCGGTGACCGGCCAGGGCGGCGCCCGCCGTCATCGTCTGCAACCGGCCGGTGTCGGTGAGCAGGTCGACGACGGTCTCGGCGACGAAACCCGGCGACAGGTCGGCGTCGTCGACGATCAGCCCGCCCCCGGCCTCGACGACGGGAAGTGCGTTGAGCCGTTGTTCGCCGTTGCCGATCGGCAGCGGAACGTATACCGCGGGCAACCCGACCGCGGTCAGTTCGGCGACCGTCATCGCTCCCGACCGGCACATCGCGACGTCGGCGGCGGCGTACGCCAGGTCCATCCGGTTCAGATAGGGCACAGGGACATACGGCGGGTCGCCGTCGGCGGGCTCGCGCAAATCGAGGGTGTTCTTGGGGCCGTGGGCGTGCAGCACCGAGATACCAGCCGCCGCAAGGTCTTTGGCGGCGCCCGAGACGGCCCTGTTCAGCGACTGCGCGCCCTGCGACCCGCCGAACACCAACAGCACCCGGGCGTCAGGGGCGAAACCGAAGTGGGCGCGCGCCTCGGCCCGCAACGCCGTGCGGTCCAGCGAGGTGATCGCCGCGCGCACCGGAACCCCGACCACCTCGGCTGGCTTGCCCAGTCCAGGGTCGGCGACGGCCGAGAGCACCCGTCGTGCCGAACGGGCACCGACGCGGTTGGCCCAGCCCGCGCGAGCGTTCGCCTCGTGCACCACCACCGGCACGCGCTTGCTTCTGCGCACGCTTCGCGCGGCCAGATAGGCGGGCAACGCGACGTAACCGCCGAAGCCGATCACCACGTCGGCCTCGACCTCGTCGAGCAGCGCCCGGGTCTGGCGCACCGCCCGCCGCACCCGCAGGGGCAGGCGCAGGAGGTCGCCGGAGAGTTTTCGGGGCAGTGGCACCGGCGTGATCAGCTCGAGGTGATAGCCGCGTTCGGGGACCAGCCGGGTCTCCAGGCCCCGCTCGGTGCCCAGAGCGGTGATCCGCGCGTCGGGCACCAATTCGGTCAGGGCGTCGGCCACCGCCATCGCCGGTTCGACGTGTCCCGCGGTACCACCGCCCGCGAGGACCACGGAGACTCCCCGGTCGTCCCCCGGCCGCCGAGGGACGGGACCCGTGTCGTTCACCCGTAACGCTGACCTTCCAGTGCGCGCCGCCGGCTGCTGTCCGCGCGGCCGCCTCCATGATGCCTTGCCGCCCGGGCCGACTTACCGGCCGTCTGGCGTTTGCGGGCGGACTTGGGTGTCTGTTTGGCCGCGGGCTTGGGCGCCCGGGTGCGCTTTCCCGCCGGGGGTTTACCGGGTCGCTCCGAACCGCGCTTGTTGAGCCGGTCGCGCACCGCCTCGGTCCGCGACGGCACGTAGGGCGCGGGCAGCGGCAGCCGCAGCAGCCTGTTGACCCGGTCGTCGCGCCCGGCCCGCAACGCCGCCACCGCCTCGGGTTCGTGCCGCGCCGCGCTCGCCATGATGCCGATCATCAGAAGTGTTGTCGCCGTTGAGGTTCCACCCGCCGAGATGAGGGGCAGCTGCAGCCCGGTCACGGGAAGCAGGCCCACCACATAGCCGACGTTGATGAACACCTGGCCCATGATCCACAGCGTCGCAGTGGCGGTGAGCAGGCGCAGGAACGGGTCCGCGGAGCGCCGCGCGATGCGCATCCCGGTGTAGGCGAACAGGCCGAACAGGCACAGCAGGCCGCCAGCTCCGATGAAGCCGAGTTCCTCGCCGATGATCGCGAAGATGAAGTCGTTGTGCGCGTTGGGCAGGTAGTTCCACTTGGCCGCGCCCTGACCCAGGCCGTCGCCGAACACACCGCCGTTGGCCAGCGCGAACCGTGCCTGACGGGCCTGATAGCCCGAACCCTGTGTGTCGGCGGCGGGGTTCAACCAGGACTGCACCCGCGCGGACCGGTACCCCTCGGCCATCGCCAGCACCGCGGCCGACACCACGACCATGAACAGCGAGGACACGAACACCCGCAGCGGCAGGCCCGCGTACCAGAGCAGGCCCAGCAGGATGATGCCCAGCGACACCGTCTGCCCGAGGTCGGGCTGGGCGACGATCAGCGCCAGTGCGACGAATGCGGCGGGCACCAACGGGATCAGCATCTCCCGCAGCGAGGCCTGCTCCATGCGGCGCGCGGCCAGCAGATGCGCGCCCCAGATGGCGAACGCGATCTTGGCCAGTTCGGAGGGTTGCATCGAGAACCCCGCGACCACGAACCACCCACGCGAACCGTTGGCTACGGTGCCGATTCCCGGGATCAGCACCAGGATCAGCAGCACGATGGTGAGCGCGAAGCTGGAGAAGGCCATGCGTCGCATCAGTTGCACCGGGATCCGCATCGCGACGTAGAACCCGAACAGCCCGATGACCGTCCACAACACCTGCTTGGCGAAGACGACCCACGGCGACCCGTCCTGGTCGTAGGAGTACACCCCCGACGCCGACAGCACCATCGTCAGCCCCAGCGTGGTCAGCAGCGCGGCCACCGCGATGATGAGGTGGAACGACGTCATCGGGCGGCCGAGCCACGCCCCGACCCGGGTCCGATGCCCGGCGGTCGCGGGCACCGGTTCGGCCGGTTTGTCTTCGGTGCCCGCCCTGCGAAGCCGCAGCCGGGTCAGGATGGTGGTCATCGGCGACTATCGGGTCAGGGCGCGCACGGCGTCGGCGAACGCGTCGCCGCGGTGACTGTAGCCACTGAACTGGTCGAAGGAGGCGCCTGCGGGAGCCAGCAGCACGGTGTCGCCGGACCGGGCGAGGCCGCGGGCGGCGTCGACCACTGCGGCCATGATCGCGTCACCGGATTGCGTTCCCTCGAGCCTGATCACATGAGTAACAGGATTAACATCCGACCCATTTGTCCCTTGCACCCCAAAATCCTCCCCCGTCACAACCTCGATGACGGGGACATCCGGGGCGTGTCGCGATAACGCCTCGGCGATCAGGGCCCGGTCGCGGCCGATCAACACCGCTCCGACCAGCCGATTCGACATCGAAGTGAGCAGCTCCTCGACCGAGGCTCCCTTGAGCAGCCCACCGGCCACCCACACCACTCGCGGGTACGCGGCGATCGATGCCCCCGCGGCGTGCGGATTGGTCGCCTTGGAATCGTCGACGTACGTGACGCCGTCGACGGTGCCGATGACCTCGGCGCGGTGCCTGCCCACCCGGAAACCGGCGAGCGCGTCGGCGATGGCGGCCGGGGGCACGTCGACCGCGCGGGCCAGCGCGGCGGCACCGAGCGCGTTGAGCACCCCGACCGGGCCGGCCACCGCGATCGATGCGGCATCGGCCAACCGCACACCGGTCCCGAACGCGTTGTCGACCAGCGCGCCGTCCACCACGCCCAGTTCGCCGGGGCCTGGCTCCGCCAGCCGGAACCCGACGCGCGTCGGGGCCGCCGCCGTGTCCAGCAGGCCCGCCGCCACCGGGTCGTCGAGTCCGACCACGGCGACGCGGCCGTCGAGCACCCGGGCCTTGGCACCGGCGTAGGCGGCCATGGACCCGTGCCAGTCGAGGTGGTCCTCGGCGACGTTGAGCACCACGCCCGCGTCCGGCCGCAGCGACGGCGCCCAGTGCAGCTGGAAGCTGGACAGCTCCACCGCCAGCAGGTCGGACGGTTCGGCGAGGACGTCGATGACGGGGTTGCCGATGTTGCCGCACAGCACCGCGTTTCGCCCGGCGGCGACGAGCATCGCGTGCAGCATGGACGTGGTCGTGGTCTTGCCGTTGGTCCCGGTGACGACGAGCCAGCGCCGCGACGGCCCGAACCAGCCCGCCCGGTCCAGCCGCCAGGCCAGTTCCACGTCGCCCCAGACAGGCACGCCCGCCTGTGCCGCTGCGGCCAGCACAGGAGCGGTCGGCGCGAATCCGGGACTGGTGATCACGAGCGCGTATTGGCCGATGGTGGCCTGGGCCTCGGCGGTGGTGACGACCCTCGCGGGCGTGATCAACCGCTGCAGCGCCAGCGGATCGTCGTCGCAGATCGTCAACCGCACGCCGGTGGGCTCCAGCACGGCGCTCACCGAGCGGCCGGTCAGGCCCGCGCCGGTCACCAGCACCCGGGCGCCGGGGACCAGCGGCTCGAGATGCGTCATGTCAGGCACCGACGGTCGTCAGCCACTCGCTGTAGAACAACGCGACGCCGAGCCCGCAGGCGATCGCCGTGAGCAACCAGAACCGGATGATCACCGTGGTCTCGGCCCACCCCACCAGCTCGAAGTGATGGTGGAACGGCGCCATCCGGAACACCCTGCGGCCGGTCGTGCGGAACGCCAGGATCTGCACGACGACCGAGACCACCTCGGCGACGAACAGGGCGCCGAGCACCACGGCCAGCATCTCGGTGCGGCTGGCCACCGACAGCCCGGCGATGATGCCGCCGAGCGCGAGCGAGCCGGTGTCGCCCATGAAGATCTTGGCGGGCGCGGCGTTCCACCACAGGAATCCGATGCAGGCGCCCGCGGTGGCCGCGGCGATGATCGCCAGGTCCAAAGGGTCGCGCACGTTGTAACAGCCCAGGCCCGGACTCGTCGCGCAGGCGTTGCGGAACTGCCAGAACGTGATCAGCACGTAGGCCGCGCACACCATCGCCATCGCGCCCGCGGCCAGCCCGTCCAGCCCGTCGGTGAAGTTGACCGCGTTCGACCACGCGCTGACCACCACGATGCAGAACAACACGAACAGTGCGGGCGGCAGTGTGACCGTGGCGATCTCGCGCACATAGGACAGTTCGGCGCTGCCCGGTGTCAGCCCGTCGGCGTTGCGGAACTGCAGGGCCAGCACGCCGAAGATCACCGCGGCGGTCAGGATGCCGACGGTTTTGGCGGTCTTGTTGAGCCCGAGGTTGCGCGAGCGCCGGATCTTGATCAGGTCGTCGACGAATCCGACGACGGCCAGGGCGCTGGCCAGAAACAACACGAGAAGGCCGGAAGCCGACGGTCCCCGGCCGTCGATCACGACGCCCACGAGGTGCGTTCCCAGGTAGCTGGCCCAGATGCCCGCGACGATCGCCACGCCGCCCATCGAGGGGGTGCCGCGCTTCTTGGCGTGGGTGGGGGGCCCGTCCTCGCGGATCTCGTGGCCGAACCCCTGCCGGGTGAACAGCCGGATGAGCACCGGGGTGAGCAGGATCGAGACCGTCAGCGCGATGCCGACGGCGATGAGGATCTGCCTCATGCGTGCGGGTCCCGGACGTCGGCGGGCCCAAGATCGACCAAAGCTTCGGCCAGCGCGCCGAGTCCGGCCGCGTTCGACGCCTTCACCAGCACCACGTCGGACGGTCGCAGTTCAGCGCGCAGGAGGTCCAGCGCCGCGTCGGCGTCGGCGACCATGGTGGCCTCGGCCCCCCACGATCCCTCCATCACCGCGCCGTGGTGCATGGCGCTCATAGTCCTCCCGGTTCCGACGACGATGAGTCGTGACACATCTAAGCGCACGGCCAGTCGGCCGATGCGGTCATGCTCGGATATCGCGTCGTCGCCGAGTTCGGCCATCTCGCCGAGCACCGCCCAACTGCGGCGCCGGCCCCCGCCCACGCGGGCCATCCACGCCAGCGCCTTGAGGCCCGCGCCCATCGAGTCGGGATTGGCGTTGTAGGCGTCGTTGATGACGGTGACGCCGTCGCTGCGGGTGGCGACCTGCATGCGGTGTTTGGACACCGGACCCGCGGTGGCCAGCGCGGTGGCGACCTGCTCGAGGGAGGCGCCGCACTCCAGCGCCACGGCCGCCGCGCACAGCGCGTTGGACACCTGATGGTCCCCGTGTACGGCCAGCGCGACGTCGACGGACCCGGCACCGGTGTGCATGCTGAACCGCGGCCTAGCCAGCTCGTCGAGCGTGATCGCTTCGGCCCACACGTCCACGTCGCGGCCGCCCCGCTCCCGCGACACAGCCACGATGCGCGCGGGTGTCTTGGCGGCCATCGCCGCCACCGCGGCGTCGTCGACGTTGAGTACGACGGCCCCGGATGCTGGAACTGCTTGTGGCAGTTCGGATTTGGTTTCGGCGATGGCCTCCCGCGACCCGAATTCGCCCAGGTGTGCGGTGCCCACGTTGAGCACCACCGCGATCGAGGGCGGGGCGATCGCGGCCAGCGCGGCGATGTTGCCGCGATGCCGTGCCGACATCTCCAACACGAGGAAGTCGGTGGACCGCGTCGCGCGAAGCACTGTCCACGGATGTCCGAGTTCGTTGTTGAACGAACCCGGCGGTGCGATCACCTCGCCGAGCGGAGCCAGCACCGCGGCGACCAGGTCCTTGGTCGAGGTCTTACCCGACGATCCGGTGATTCCGATGATCGTGAGCCCGCCCGCGACGAGTTCTGCGGCGACCGCACCGGCCAGCTTCGCCAACGCCGTGAGTACCGCTGCACCCGAACCGTCGGCGTCGTGTTCGAGCACGCCCGCCGCGCGGTCGGACGTCTCCGGTGTCGGGTCGACGACGATCGCAGGCACCCCGACCGGCCGGGCGGCCAGTACCGCCGCCGCGCCGGCCTTCACCGCCGCGGCGGCGAAGTCGTGTCCGTCCGAACGGGCTCCCGGCAGCGCGAGAAACAGACCGCCGGGTGTGACGGCCCGCGAGTCGAACTCGACGGTGCCGGTGACCCTGGTGGTCGCGGCGTCCGCTTCGGAGATGTCGGCGAGGCGGCCGCCGACGATCTCGGCGATCCGGGCCAGCGTCAGGTCGATCACGGCAGCGATCCCCGTGCCTCGAGGGCGCGCGCCAACTCCTCGCGGTCGTCGAAAGGTCGGGTGATCCCGGCACCGGTCTGCCCTGCCTCGTGGCCCTTGCCCGCGACGAGCACGACGTCCCCCGGTCGCGCCCACGCCACCGCGTGCTCGATCGCGGCGCGGCGATCGCCGATCTCGACGACCTCCGCACGGCCCATCGCGCCGGCCACGATCGCCGCGCGGATCTCGGCAGGGTGCTCGTCGCGCGGATTGTCGTCGGTCACCACCACCAGATCCGCCAATTCGGCGGCGACGCGGCCCATCGGGCCGCGCTTGCCGGGATCGCGGTTGCCGCCCGCCCCGAACACGACCGCCAAGCGGCCGTCGGTGTCTGCCCGCAACGTCTCCAGCACGGCCTGCAGAGCACCGGGCTTGTGCGCGTAGTCGACGACCGCCAGGAAATCCTGCCCGCGCTCGACGGGCTCCATCCGCCCCGGCACCGTCGCGGTGCGCAGACCGGGCACGGCTTGTTCGGGTGACACCCCGACCGCGTCGAGCAGCGCGATCGCGAGCAGGCAGTTGGCCACGTTGTAGCGCCCCGGGAGCCCGATCTGCAGGTGGTGGTGCACACCCGCCGGGTCCACCGCGAAGAACTCCTGTGCGTTGCGGCCGACCGTGCGGATGTCCTCGATACGCCAGTCGGCGACTCTGCCCGTCGCGCTGACCGTCACGGGCTCGCGCGCCAGCCTGGCCATCTCCCGGCCGGCGTCGTCGTCGACGCACAGCACGGAAAGCTCTGCGCGGTTGGGAGATTCGGGAGCGAACAGTCGCGCCTTGGCCTCGAAGTAGTCCCGCATCGTCGGGTGGAAGTCGAGATGGTCGCGCGACAGGTTGGTGAACCCGCCGACCGCGAAGCGCACCCCGTCGACGCGGCCGAGGGTGAGCGCGTGGCTCGACACCTCCATCACGACGGTGTCGACGCCCTGCTCGACCATCACCGCGAGCAGCGCCTGCAGGTCGGGTGCCTCGGGCGTGGTGAGGACGCTGGCCTGGTCGCGGCCGTCGATCCGGATGCCGACGGTGCCGACGAGTCCCGCCACCCGCTCCGCCGACCGCAGCCCGGCCTCCACCAGATAGGTGGTGGTGGTCTTGCCGGAGGTGCCGGTGACCCCGATGACGCGCAGCCGCTCGGACGGCCGCCCGTACACCTCCGCGGCCACCGTGCCCAGCACCGACCGCGGATCCGGGTGGACCACGACCGGGATGTCCGCATCGGACCCCAACAGCGCCAGGCCGTCGGGGTCGGTGAGGATCGCTGCCGCACCGCGTGCGACCGCCTCGGCGGCGTAGCGGCCGCCGTGTGACGACGCCCCCGGCAGCGCCGCGAACAGGTCACCCGGTTCGACGTCCCCGCTGCGCAGCGTGACGCCGGTGACGCGGATGTCCGGTACGGCACCGCTCGCGGGCACCGCCTGGACCTGCCCGGCCAGCGGTCCGAGCGCCGCGCCGGCGGGATGGCTGGGTCGCAGGTTCATGGCGTTGACACAGTACCCAGTCGCCCTCGCGGCCCCTGTGACATATCGGGGCCGCCGGCACCATGGTCAGTCGGCTACCAGGGTCAACCGCGAGTCGGGATCCGGCGACAGCGGCACGTTCTCGCGCTGCAGCAGCCAGGAGGCGATGTTGTGAAACAGCGGCGCCGACGTGGTGCCGGGCTGGCCGTCGGCCGTGCGCTGCGGGTGGTCCATCATGATGGCCACGACGTAGCGCGGGTCGTCGGTGGTGGCGATGCCTGCGAACGTGATCCAGTAGACGTCGCTGTAGTAGCAGCCGCAGGCCGGGTTGATCTGCTGTGCGGTGCCGGTCTTCCCGGAGATCTGGTAGCCCTCGACGGCCGCCTGCGAACCCGTACCCTGCTGCACCCCTGTCGGGTCGCGCTGCACGGTTGCCCGCAACATGTGCCGCACGGTCTTGGCCGTTTCCGGTGAGACCACCCGGATGCCCTCGGGGCGAGGCTCGTCGGTGCGGGTGCCGTCGGAAGCGATAGTGGTCTTGACGATGCGCGGCGGGACGCGCACACCGTCGTTGGCGATGGTCTGATACATGCCCGCCATCTGCAGCAGGGTCATCGAAAGGCCCTGTCCGATGGGCAGGTTGGCGAATGTGCTGCCCGACCACTGGTCGATCGGCGGGACCAGGCCCGCGCTCTCACCCGGCAGGCCCACCCCGGTGCGCTGACCGAGGCCGAACTTGCGGACCATCTCGAAGAAGCGCTCAGGGCCGAGTCGCTGCGCCAGCATCAGCGTGCCGACGTTGGAGGACTTACCGAAGATGCCCGTCGTGGTGTACGGCATCGTCCCGTGCTCCCAGGCGTCACCGACCGTGACCCCGCCCATGTGGATCGACCCCGGCACCTGCAGGACCTCGTCGGGATGCGACAGCCCATACTCGATGACCGATGCGGCGGTGACGATCTTGTTGACCGAACCCGGTTCATATGGGGAGGACACCGAGGGGTTGCCCAGCTGGCGGTGTTCCTGCCTGCCGATGTCCTGGCTCGGGTCGAACGTGTTGTCGTTCGCCATCGCCAGTACCTCAGCGGTTTTCGCGTCGAGGACGACCGCAGAGACATTCTTGGCGCCGGACAGGTTCTTGGCCTGCTGCACCTGCTGCTGGACATAGAACTGGATGTCGTCGTCGATGGTCAGCATGACCGTGGAACCGTCGACCGCGTCGTGGCGGTTGCGGTAACTGCCCGGGATGACCACGCCGTCGGACCCGCGATCGTAGGTGATCGATCCGTCGGTGCCCGCGAGCACGGCATCGAGCGAATCCTCCAGCCCCAGCAGCCCGTGTCCATCCCAGTCGATGCCGCCGACGATGTTGGCCGCCAGCGAGCCGCCCGGATACTGGCGCAAATCCTGGCGCTCCGAACCGACCTCGGGGAACTTCTTGGTGACCGCCTCGGCGATGGCGGGATCGACCGCGCGGGCGAGATAGACGAACGTCTCGTTGCTCTTGAGCTTCTTGAGCACGGTGGCCGAGTCCGGCTTGTTGTTCAGCCGCAACGCCACCTCGGCGGCGATGTCGCGCAGCCTGCGGTCGGGTTCGGGCGCCTCGGTGCTTTTCGCCCTGGCCTCCTCCAACTGCTTGCGGACCTTCTGCGGCTGGAAGGTCAGCGCGCGCGCCTCGATGGTGAAGGCCAGCTTGTCGTTGTTGCGGTCGACGATCGCCCCGCGAACGGCCTTGTCGACGTCGGTGACCTTGAGCTGGCTGGCCGCCTCGGCCCGCAATCCGTCGGCGCGGGGCACCTGGAGATGGAACAGCTGCCCCGCCGCGACGATCAGGACGAGGAAGATCGCCGCGTTGCCCACGCGATGCCGGAACACGAAAGAGGCACTGCGCAGCCCGGTTTCAGTGATCGGAGCGCGCGTCCGCCGCGCTTTGGCCGAGCGCTCCTGAGGGCCGGCGGCCGGTGCGGCCTTGCGGGGCCGACGCTCGCGACTCATGCGCCGGGACCCGCCGGAGGAACGACCGCGGGGGGCACGACCGCGGGAGGCACGACCGCCGGGCTGAACTGTTCGGCGCCGGGCACGGGACCCGGCAGCACCTGCGGGTTCGGGATGTGCAGGGCGTCGGTCGGGGCCATCGGCGCCGCCGGCGGGACCATCGGCCCCGGTGCGGCACCGGGCACCGGCGGCTGACCCGGGAGCGCCTGCGGCGCCGCCGGGATAGCCTGCGGCACCGCGGCGCCGGGCACATTCGGGGTGGGCACATTCGGGGTGGGCGCCGTACGCGTCGGCATCCGGACGGTGACCTCGCGGGGATCGACGACCCGCGGCGCGGGCGGCCGCGGACCGGGTGGGGGCGCCTGCGGGGTCGCGTCGGGCAGCGGTGTGTTCAGCGGCGGTGGCGGAACGCCCTCCGCCGGCTTGGGTGTGCCGACCACCACCCAGTTACCGGCCGGGTCCTGTACGAGGTGTGCGGTGTCGCGGGACGGGATCATCCCGAGCTCGCGTGCCGCTTCTGCCAACGCCGGGGCGGCCTGCGCCTCGAGCACGTCGCGCTCGAGCGCTTCCTTCTGTTGCAGCAGAGCCTGATTCGTCTCGCGAGCGTTGCCCAGTTGATAGGACCGCTCGGCGGCGTCGGTGGACAGCCACAGCGTCGTGCCCAGGCCCACTCCCAGCGCGCCGATCACCAGCACCACGAACGGCACCCTGGCCACCAGCGCCCGCGGGCTGAGCTCCACCGAGGCCAGTTTGACGATGATGCGCTGGCGTAATGGTGTCCGAACGACCTTTGGCGCCTTGGCCTTCCGCGCCTTGGCACGCGCCTTGGCCTGGCTGGCGTTCTTGGGCCTGCTCGGTGCGCCGGTCGGGCGCGGGATGGGGTTGGTCTGCGGCGCTGAGCGCTGCGGTCGCTGCTCGCGGGTCGGCTTGCGGCGCGCCTGCGCGTCGGCTGAGCGCCGCTGAGCGCCGGTGCGCCGTCGTTCGTCGGCGCTGCGCACCGCTTTTGCCCGCTTGGCCGGCTTGGCCGGTTTGCGCTGTTTGGTCTGCTTGGCCTGCTTGGCGTTCACCTGGGTGCCCCCACCTTCTCCAGTGCTCGTAGCCGCACAGGTGCGCTACGCGGGTTCCGTTCGATCTCCTCGGGAGCTGCACGCTCGGCACCGCGAGTCAGTGCGACGAACTCCGGCTCGTGACCCGGCAGTTCCACCGGTAAGCCGGGCGGCGTCCTGGACGCCGTTGCGGAGGCGAAGGCCGCCTTGACGATGCGGTCCTCCAGGGACTGGTAGGCCATCACGACGATGCGGCCGCCGGGAGCCAGAGCGTTCAGCGCCGCAGGCAACGCCTCGCGCAGCGAGTCCAATTCTCCGTTGACCGCGATGCGAAGCGCTTGAAATGTGCGCTTCGCCGGGTGGCCACCGGTTCGGCGCGCCGGCGCGGGAATCGCCTGGTACAGCAGCTCGACGAGTTCCCCGGTGGTTCGGAACGGCTGGCGGGCGCGCCTGCGGATGAGCTGGGCGGCGATCCGGCTCGCGAAACGTTCCTCGCCGAACTCGCGCAGAAGCCGGGTCAGCGATTTCTGGTCGTAGGTGTTCACCACCTCGGCGGCGGTCAGTTCCGCGTCGGGATCCATCCGCATGTCCAGTGGCGCGTCGGCGGCGTAGGAGAAGCCGCGTTCGGTGCGGTCGAGCTGCATCGAGGACACGCCGAGGTCGAACAGGATTCCATCGGCATGGCTGGCCCGGTAGCGGTCGTCGCCAAGCACCCTGCCGATGCCGTCGTACCGCGTGCGGACCAGCATCACCCGGTCACCGAACCGCGACAGGCGCTCGCCGGCGATCCACAACGCGTTGGGGTCGCGGTCCAAGCCGATCAGCCGCAGACCGGGCAGTTCGGTCAGGAAGCGCTCCGCATGCCCGCCGGCTCCGAGGGTGGCATCGACGAGCACCGCACCCTCACCGTCGGAACCGCGCCGTGTCAGTGCGGGTGTGAGCAGCTCGACGCAGCGGTCCAGCAGGACCGGCACATGTCCGTGGTCGCCGCTGCGCCGTGCCATCGCCCTGTCTCCCTCGCCTCCACCCGAAATCCCTGCACCGGGGTCCCTGTCCGAGAGCGCGGACCTGACGTCGGGGAAGTACGCCAGGGCCGGTTCGGGCAGAGGCCGCGATGCACGGACTGGATGCCTGTGCCGGTCGACCGCCGAATCAGATGATGTCGTGCAGAGCTTCATCGGTGGCCGCGGAGAAGTTTTCTTCGTGGGTCTGCTGGTACTCCTGCCATGCGGTGGAGTCCCAGATTTCCAGGTAGTCGACCGATCCGATCACCACGCAGTCCTTCGAGAGGTTCGCGTAGCGGCGGTGATCAGCTGACAGCGTGATTCGGCCTTGTGCGTCGGGATGCTGTTCGTCGGTGGCCGCGGCCAGGTTCCGCAGGAATGCGCGTGCTTCCGGGTTGCTACGCGATGCCTGCGACGCCCGTCGGGCCAGCTTCTCGAACTCGGCGCGCGGGTAGACGGCAAGGCTGTGATCTTGGCTTTTGGTGACCATCAACCCTCCTGCCAGCGCGTCGCGGAACTTGGCGGGCAGCGTGAGCCGCCCCTTGTCGTCGAGCTTCGGCGTGTAGGTGCCGAGAAACATCTCGCCACCTCCCTGCCGATCAACAGAGCCCCGGTCGCTCCGTTGTCCGCCACTTTACCCCACAATCCCCCACCATCCACCATTTGCGCGTCAATTTTCCTGGTGAGTCCCCACCCCTCGCCCCACAGCCGACGTGGCGAGGGCGACAACGTCCCGGCGTCGAGCGCAACGGTGAAGAAAAGCGCAGGTGGACGCGGCGCGGGAGGCGGTGGGGTGAAGTGGGGGCGGTCAGCAGTCGGACACACGAAAAAGGGGCAGCCCGCGGTGCGGGCTACCCCTGTGTCGCGTCAGCGCCTATTCGTCGAAGCGGCGACGGAAGCGATCCTCCATGCGGCTGGCAAACGATCCACCCGAACCCTTGCCCCGCTTCTGCCGGGGAGCGCCCGGTTCGGCGACCGAACGGTCGCGTCCACCGGGGACGCGCGGGCCGGTGATCGCGAACACCACACCGCCGAACATCACGATGAACCCGAGTACCGAGAGCACCGGGAAGCCACCGATCTGGGTGGCAGGTATCGCGACACCGGACACCAGCATGGCGAGGCCGAGCACGAAGAGCGCGGCACCCTGCAGGCGGCGCCGGGTCGAGGGTGCGCGCAGGGTTCCGCCTCGGACACTCGAAGCGAACTTCGGGTCCTCGGCATAGAGCGCGCTCTCGATCTGGTCGAGCATGCGCTGCTCATGATCGGAGAGTGGCATTCGTCCCTCCCTCGGAACCCAGGGGCCCACCGTGGCCATCTCATTGTTCAAAGTCATGTGTGCCCGCGTTCACGGGCATCTAACAGTCATGATACGAGGTCGATCTGAGCCGTACCACCTTGTTCGACGCCCGATTGTATGACGGACGCCGCCGCGTGGGAGGCGCAGGCGGATCCACTCGATAATGGTTGAGACGACACCGCCCCGATACGCGGAGAGGCAGACACAGTTGGCGACATTTCTCATCGATCTGTCGCCGAGCGATATGCAGCGCCGGCTCGGTGACGCGCTCGCCGTCTACGTCGACGCGATGCGCTATCCGCGCGGCACCGAGGCACAGCGGGCGTCGATGTGGCTCGAGCACACCCGCAGGCCCGGGTGGAAGGCCGTGGCGGCGGTGACCATCGGCGATTCCGAGGACGCACCCGCCGGCGAGGCCGAACTGACCTCAGCCCCGATGGTCGGCATCGCCTACGGCTACTGCGGCGCCCCTGACCAGTGGTGGCAGCAGCAGGTGGTGGCCGGGCTGCAGCGGGTCGGCACCGACCGCAACTCCATCGCTGCGTTGATGACGAGCTACTTCGAGCTCACCGAACTGCACATCCACCCGCGAGCCCAGGGACAGGGGCTCGGTGAGGCGCTGGCACGCCGACTGCTCTCCGACCGCCAGGAGTCCCACGTGTTGTTGTCGACGCCGGAGATCAACGGTGAGGCGAACCGGGCGTGGCGGCTGTACCGCAGGCTCGGCTTCACCGACGTCATCCGTGGCTACCATTTCGCGGGCGATCCGCGGGCTTTCGCGATCCTGGGCCGGTCATTGCCGCTGTGACACGGATTTGATGTCACCGACGCCTCGGCTCGGCTCGGTCTGGCACGATGACCACGTGCCGGCCCGCCACCGCAGCAGCAGAACCCGCCTGCTCGCACTCGTGATGCTGATCCTCGTCGTGCTTCCGACCGCCGTCGGCTGCGTCCGGGTGCGGGCCTCGATCACGGTCTCCCCCGACGACCGGGTGTCCGGTCAGATCGTCGCGGCGGCAAAGCCGCGGAACGCCGACGACAAGGGCCCGCAGCTGCTGAACAACCTGCCGTTCGCCAACAAGGTGGCGGTCTCGGAGTACAGCCGCGACGACTACGTCGGCTCTCAGGCGGTGTTCTCCGACCTCACCTTCGCCGAACTGCCTCAGCTGGCCAACATGAACCGCGACGCCGCCGGTGTCGACCTCTCGTTGCGCCGGGCGGGTGACCTCGTCATCCTCGAGGGGCGCGCCGACCTCACCTCGCTCAGCGATTCGGAGGCCGACGTGTCGGTGACCGTGTCGTTCCCTGGCGAAGTCACCTCCACCAACGGTGATCAGGTGTCGGCCGAGATCGTCGAGTGGCAGTTGCGGCCCGGCGTGGTCAGCACCATGAACGCACAAGCCCGCTACACCGACCCCAGCGCACGGTCCTTCACCGGTGCCGCGATCTGGCTGGGCCTCGGCTCCTTCGTGGTGGCGGCCATCATCGGAACCCTGGCGTACATGAGCCGTGACCAATCGCCGAAAGTGGGCGAAGCCCGCGATTAGCGCAGGCTCTACGCTGAAGGCGTTCGGGGCAGGGTGGTCGCACAGAGAAAGGGGCGCCCGCTGAGCGTGCATGCCACGGCACCGTCGGCCGTCGAGTTGGCGGGGGCCGTCACCGATCAGCTGCGGGACTATCTGCGGCAGCGTCGCAGCGAATGCGCCTACATGGGCGACGACTACGCCGAAATGACCGCCGCGCTGGAGGAATTCGTGCTGCGCGGCGGCAAGCGGCTGCGGCCCGCGTTCGCCTACTGGGGGTGGCGGGCGGTCGCCGAGCAGCCCGAGGACCCTCTCAATCCGGACGTCCTGCGGTTGTGTTCGGCGCTCGAGCTGCTGCACGCCTGCGCATTGGTCCACGACGATGTCATCGACGCCTCGGCGACCCGCCGAGGGTTGCCGACCGTGCACCGGCTGTTCACCGAGCGGCACCGCACGCACGGCTGGCACGGCTCGGCCGAGCAGTTCGGCATGTCGGCGGCGATCCTGCTCGGCGACCTGGCCCTGGTCTGGGCTGACGACGTCGTCGCCACGGCGAACCTGTCGACCGAGGCCGCCGTGCGGGTCCGCGGGGTGTGGGGCGCGATCCGCACCGAGGTGCTCGGCGGCCAGTACCTCGACATCGTCGCCGAAGCCAGCGGAGCCGATTCGGTGGCTTCGGCGCTGACGGTCAACATCTACAAGACCGCGTCGTACACGATCACCCGGCCGCTACAACTCGGCGCCGCCGCGGCCGCCGACCGGCCCGACGTCCATGCCGCCTTCCATCAGTTCGGCACCGACCTCGGTGTGGCGTTCCAGCTACGCGACGACGTGCTCGGGGTGTTCGGCGATCCCGCCGTCACCGGCAAGCCGTCCGGTGACGATCTGCGAGCAGGCAAGCGCACGGTGCTGTTGGCCGAGGCGGTCGAGCTGGCCGAAGAGGCCGACCCCGCGGCGGCGAAGCTGCTGCGCACCTCCATCGGGTCGAAACTCTCCGACGCCCAGGTCCAGGAACTGTGCACAGTGATCGAGTCCGTCGGCGCGCTCGCCGCGGTGGAGAACCGCATCTCCGAGCTCACCCGCCGCGCGCTCGACACCCTCGACTCCGCCGACATCGACGCCCATGCCAAGGCGGGGTTGTCCGAGCTCGCCCGATTGGTCGCGAATCGAACCGCATAACGATGACGACCTCCCCATCGACCTCCCCATCAACACGGCCGTCGAAATCCGGCTTCACTGCACACCTCTCACGGTTGACCTCGTTTGCGACGTCACCACAGGCCCAACCTGCCCGGCTGGGCTTCCTCGGCGCCGTGTTGATCACCGCCGGAGGGCTGGGCGCGGGCAGCACGCGCCTGCACGACCCGCTGCTCGAGTCGCTGCACCTGTCGTGGCTGCGGTTCGGGCACGGCCTGGTGCTGTCGTCGATCCTGTTGTGGGGCGGTGTGGCACTGATGCTGGCGGCGTGGCTGTGGCTGGGACGACGGGTGATCGACCGCACCGCAACCGAATACACGATGGTAGCCACCACCGGCATCTGGCTGGCGCCGCTGCTGCTGAGCGTCCCGCTGTTCAGCCGCGACACCTACTCCTACCTCGCGCAGGGGGCACTGCTGCGCGACGGCCTCGACCCGTACGCGGTCGGGCCCGTCGACAACCCGAACTCGTTGCTGGACAACGTCAGTCCCATCTGGACCACCACCACGGCACCGTACGGGCCGGGTTTCATCCTGATCGCCAAGTACGTCACGATGCTGGTCGGCAACGATGTCGTCGCGGGCACGATGTTGTTGCGGCTGGGCATGCTTCCCGGCTTGGCGCTGCTGATCTGGGCCGCGCCGCGCGTCGCAAGACATATCGGCGCCGACGGTGCGACCGCGCTGTGGATCTGCGTGCTCAACCCGCTGGTGATCATCCACCTGATGGGCGGCGTGCACAACGAGATGCTGATGGTCGGCCTGATGATGGCAGGCATCGCGTTGACGTTCTCCGGCCGCCACCTGTGGGGCGTGAGCCTGATCGCCGCGGCGGTCGCGGTGAAAGCGACCGCGGGACTGGCGCTTCCGTTCATGGTCTGGGTGTGGGCGCGGGACGTGCGCAACAGGCGCGACGTCTCGGCGGTCAAGGCATTCGTGACGGCGTCGGCGGGCTCGGCGCTGATCTTCACCGCGGTGTTCGCCGTGCTGTCGTTGGCCGCGGGCGTCGGACTGGGCTGGCTGACGGCCCTGGCGGGTTCGGTGAAGATCATCAACTGGCTGACCCTGCCCACCGCGGCGGCCAACGTGATCAACGCGGTCGGCGGCCTGTTCCTGCCGGTGAACTTCTACGCGGTGCTCGACGTCGCCAGGATCATCGGCATCGCGCTCATCGCACTGTCACTTCCGTTCGTGTGGTGGCGGTTTCGGCACACCGACCGCGAAGCGCTGACCGGTATCGCGGTGGTGATGGTGATCGTGGTGCTTCTCGTGCCCGCGGCGCTGCCCTGGTACTACACCTGGCCGCTGGCCGTGGTGGCCGCGCTGGCTCAGAGCAGGCGGTCGATCGCGATCATCGCGGGCCTGTCGACGTGGATCATGGTGATCTGGAAACCCGATGGGGCGCACGGGATGTACTCGTGGCCCCACGTGCTGCTCTCGCTGGCATGCGCCGCGGTGGCGTGGTACTCGCTGAAGAACGCGCCGCAAGGACCGCGGGCGGTCAATAAGCCACGACCGTGGACGGTCAATAGGCCACGACCGCGGGCGGTCAATAAGCCATCGCCTGGGCCCGGCGCACCACCTCACGGGCCTGATGCGAGTGAAGAGCATCAACGGGCCGAGCATTAGGCAGTTCGCCGGTCGCGCCGTCGCGCCTGATGGTCAGGGATGCGTCGGGCGTGAACAGCCACCGAACGATCTCGGTGTGGTGGTAGCCCCCGTCGCGCAGCACGACGAGTAGTCCGGGCAGGCTCTTGACGACGTGGCCGGTGTCGTCGAAGAACACTTTCGGAACCACGACGACCCCGTCGCGCCGGACGCCGATCAGATGGCCGTCCCGCAGCTGCTGATGCACCTTCGTCACCGCGACACCGAGCATCTCGGCGACGGTGGGTAGGTCGTAGACGTCCTCGGCGGGATCGAGGACATCCTCGGAGGCCGGAATACTGCTCACCGCACCGAGTCTAAATCTCCTAACCGTCGGCCGGAGCCGCAAGCCGCCGGTGTCGTGCTCCGTAACATGTCTCCGGTGGAGGCCTACCCGCGGACGGACCCGCTGCTGGGAACCGTGCTCGACGGTCGGTACCGCGTCGACGTGATGATCGCGACCGGGGGCATGTCGTCCGTGTACCGCGGACTCGATCTGCGGCTGGATCGTCCGGTCGCGCTGAAGGTGATGGACAGCCGCTATGCGGGCGACTCTCAGTTCCTCACCAGGTTCCAGCGCGAGGCGCGCGCGGTGGCGCGGTTGACCGATCCGGGTCTGGTCGCGGTGTACGACCAGGGCGGCGGACGCACGGGCGGTCCTCCGCCGTTCCTGGTGATGGAACTCGTCGAGGGCGGCACGCTGCGGGAGCTGCTGCGCGAGCGTGGGCCGATGCCGCCGCACGCCGCCGCTGCGGTGCTCGGCCCGGTTCTCGGCGGGCTGGCCGCAGCACACCGCGCAGGCCTGGTGCACCGCGACGTCAAACCCGAGAACGTGCTGATCTCCGACGACGGCGACGTCAAGATCGCCGACTTCGGACTGGTGCGGGCGGTGGCCGAAGCGAAAATCACCTCGACCAGCGTCATCCTGGGCACCGCGGCGTATCTGTCACCCGAACAGGTCAGCACCGGTGACGCCGATCCCCGCAGCGACGTCTACGCGGCGGGCATCTTGACCTACGAACTGCTGACCGGCCGCACGCCGTTCGCGGGCGACTCGGCGCTGGCCGTGGCGTATCAGCGGATGGACAATGACGTCCCGGCTCCGGGCTCGGTGATCGCTGGCGTGCCCGCGCAGTTCGACGAGCTGGTGTTGCGCGCGACCGCCCGCGATCCGGCCCGGCGCTATGCCGATGCCCGGGAGATGGGTGAGGAACTCGAAGCGATCGTCGACGAACTCGGCCTCCCGCCGTTTCGGGTGCCGGCACCACGCAACTCCGCTCAGAACGCGTCGGTTCCTCTTCACCCGCCTGCGGCGCCGCCGGCGGCTGCGGCCCCGCCCGCACCACGTCAGGCGACCCGGACGCTACCGCGCGACGACTGGCAGGCCCCCGAACCCGAATACGAAACGGTGTCGGGACGGTTCGCCGGAATCGAGCTCGAGGAGTTCTACTGGGCGCGGCAGCGCGCCAGGCGCGCACTGCTGTTCTGGGTGATCGCGGTGATCACACTGACGGCGCTGGTTGCGGCGGTTGCGTGGACGACCGGCAGCAACCTGTCCAACCTGATCTAGTTGTTACTGTCGGACTCCTCAACGCGGCTCGTCCCTCGCCGCTTGATCGTCGTCCGACTAGTCGCGCAGCATCTCCGCGACCAGGAACGCCAACTCCAGGCTCTGCTGGGTGTTCAACCGCGGGTCGCACGCCGTCTCGTAACGCCCGGCGAGGTCGGCGTCCGAGATGTCCTGCGCCCCACCGAGGCATTCGGTGACGTTCTCGCCGGTGATCTCGACGTGGATGCCGCCGGGATGGGTGCCCAACGCCCTGTGCACCTCGAAGTAACCCTGCACCTCGTCGACGATCCGGTCGAAATGGCGGGTTTTGTAGCCGGTCGAGGACTCGTGGGTGTTGCCGTGCATCGGGTCGCACTGCCATACCACCTGATGGCCGGTGGCCTGCACCTTCTCGATGATCGGCGGCAGCAGGTCGCGCACCTTGTTGTTACCCATGCGGGTGACCAGCGTCAGCCGTCCCGGCTCGTTGTTCGGGTCGAGGCGTTCGACGTACTCGACGGCCAGCTCCGGTGTCATGGTCGGGCCGAGCTTGACCCCGATCGGATTCGCAATCACCTCCGCGAACGCGATGTGGGCGCCGTCGAGCTGACGGGTGCGCTCACCGATCCACACGTAATGCGCGGACAGGTCGTAGAGCTTCGAGCCCTGCTCAGTCTCCGACAGCCGCAGCATCGCGCGCTCGTAGTCGAGCACCAACGCCTCGTGGCTTGCGTAGATCTCGGCGGTCTCCAGGTTGCGGTTGTCGACCCCGCACGCGCTCATGAACGTCAGCGCGCGGTCGATCTCACCGGCCAGCGCTTCGTACCGGGCACCGGCAGGCGACGTGCGGACGAACTCGCGGTTCCAGTCGTGCACCAGATGCAGCGACGCCAGGCCCGAACCGGTCAGGGCGCGCACCAGGTTCATCGCGGCGCTGGCGTTGGCGTACGCGCGGACCAGCCGCGACGGGTCGTGCTCACGCACTGCGGCATCGGGCGCGAATCCGTTGATCATGTCGCCGCGGTAGGACCGCAGACCGAGCGCGTCGATGTCGGCCGAGCGCGGTTTGGCGTACTGGCCTGCGATGCGGGCCACCTTGACCACCGGCACGCTGGCGCCGTAGGTCAGCACCACGGCCATCTGCAGCAGCGCCCGCAGATTGGCCCGGATGTGGGGCTCGGTGTTGTTGACGAAGGTCTCGGCGCAGTCGCCCCCCTGCAGCAGGAACGCCTCGCCACGGGCCACGGCGGCCAGTAGGTCCTTGAGTCGTTCCACCTCGGCGGGCACCGTCACCGGCGGGACGCTCTCGAGCACAGTGCGCATGTTCTTCGCCGCTTCGACATCCCAGGTCGGCTGCTGCACCGCGGGCTTGGCGAGCGCGGCGTCGAGCCGCTGTCGCAGCTCATCGGGCAGCGGCGGCAACGAGGGCAGCTGTTCGATGGGTACGTCGACGGTCCAGTTCACCCGTTCATGGTAACGGCCCGCGACATGTGCTTTTCACCGCTGGCCCGACGCTTCACCGGTGGTCATCAGCTGGAACCGCCGCAAATTGTGGCGAGCGTCGACCAACGCATCGTGGGCGTCACGCGGGCGCGGGGGCATGCGCGGCGAACCGCGCTCCTCCCAGAACTGGCGCAACTCGCGGGTGAAGCGCGGTATCGCCGGTGGAAGATCGGTCATCGGGCCCCAGAGCTGACACAACACGACGTGGTCGTAGGCGCCCAACCAGGCCCACAGCTCGATCGGCTCGTCCCCGTCGATTCCGAAGAAGTCCTCCAGCTCCGAGCGGATCTGCCGACGCGAGCGCCACAGCTGTGAGGACGGCGGCGGAAGCTTGGGCAACACATGCTTGCGGACCCAGCTGCCTGCCCGGTCAGGGTCGAATTCGGTTGACACCGCGTAATACTCGCGGCCGTCCTCGGCGGCGACACCGATCGAGATCAGGTCGATGGTGCGCCCGTTGTCGATGAACTCCGTGTCGTAGAAGTAGCGCACTACGCGGGTTCCTTCTGGGGCGCGGCCGCGACCGACCGATCCTTCGGGGCGGGTGCGGCGTGGATCTCGCGGTCGAGTTGCTCGTCGACCTTGGCGTCGTCGGGAAACTTGGGCATACCCGCGATGGCGTCCTGCAGCCACAGTTTGGCCTGGACGACCGGGCGCCGCAGCCAGCGCTCGCGCTCCAGCGCCCGATGCATCTTGCGCGGGCGGTTGGTGTAGCGCCAGCGCGCCCACGGCGCATGCGGCCTCGACAACCGGATCGCTCCGATAAACAGCAGCGGCGTCACGAACATCCCCACCAGCCCGGTCCACACCTTGCCTTTGAGCAACACGATGACGGCCAGCATCAGCGTCAGCACGGCCGCCGTGACCACCCCGGCCCGCGCCAGCAGCGAGGGGTCGTTGCGCCAGATGTCGATGTCGAAGAACGACAACGGGTTGAAACCCAAGATCAGCAGGCCTGCGACGGCGACGGCGGCGAAGACCGCGTCGACCGAGGTTCTGCCGTCCTCGGCCCAGTACACGTCCTGGAGGTGCAGAATCAGCGCGAACTCGTCGAGCACCAGCGCTGCACCGATTCCGAAAAAGATTGCGGCCACCGAGAACTCGGGTACTCCCCCGTCAACGCCCAACGTCACCATCGTCACACCGGAGATCATGACCAGCACCACGCCGATCACCACGTGGTGGATGTGCAGTCCACTACCAGTTCCGATGTTGCGCGGCTGCCACCACTTGCGGGGCGCCTCACTTCCGGCCTGGCTGCGGATGTATCGCACGATCGTGCGGGTCACGAAGAACGTCAGGATGAACGCGATCAGGCAGTACACGAGCGGCATCCGCGCGTGCGGGATGCCGAAGATGAGGTGTAAGTCCGCGAGCACCCAGAAAACTTACGCCGACCTGCGCGTGTCGCGCCCGGGATACCGACCGACGCGCCGGGGCGCCCCGATAGTCTGGTCAGCGACATGAGTACGTGGCGGTCGCCCGGCGGGGCTGGTTGGGGGCCAACACTCGCCTGGCGGCTGTTCCAGCTGCTGACCGTGGCGGCGTTGGCCTGGGCGGGCTGGCGTGTGCTCGGCCGGGTCCCCTACCGCATCGACGTAGACGTCTACCGGATGGGCGGGCAGGCCTGGCTGGACGGCAGGCCGCTCTACGCCGACGGCGCGATGTTCCACACCAGGGGCGGCCTCGATCTGCCGTTCACCTATCCCCCGCTTGCGGCCGTGGTGTTCGCGCCGTTCGCGTTGCTGTCGTTGGAAGCGGCAAGCGTCGCGATCACGGTGATCACGCTGGTGCTGCTCATCGTCGCGGTGACGATCGTGCTGCACCGGTGCGATGTCTGGTCGAAGACGTCGGTGACGACCGAACCCGCGTGGCTGCGGCAGGCGTGGCTGGCCGCCGCGATCGTCGCCCCGGCGGTGGTCTATTTGGAGCCCATCCGGTCGAACTTCGACTTCGGCCAGATCAACGTCGTGCTGATGACGCTGGTGATCGCCGACTGCGTGCCGCGCAGGACACCCTGGCCGCGGGGCATGCTCCTGGGGCTGGCCATCGCGCTGAAGCTGACCCCGGCGGTCTTCCTGCTGTATTTCGTGCTGCGCCGCGACGTTCGCGCGGTGGTCGTCACCGCGGTGTCCGCCGTCGTCGCCACGCTGAGCGGGGTGGCGTTCGCCTGGCGTGACTCCCTGGAGTACTGGACCGAGACCGTGCGCAACACCGATCGCATCGGCACGGCGACGCTGAACACCAACCAGAACATCGCCGGGGCATTGGCTCGGCTGGGGCTGAGCGAAGGGCCACGGTTCGTGTTGTGGACCGCGGCCTGCTTCGCGGTGCTGGCGCTTACCGTGTGGGCGGTGCGACGCGTGCTCAAGGCCGACGAACCGGTGCTCGCGCTGATCTGCGTGGCGATGTTCGGGTTGGTGGTGTCGCCGGTGTCGTGGTCGCACCACTGGGTGTGGGCGCTGCCGACTCTGCTGGTCACCGCGCTGGTGGCCTATCGGAGGCGCCATGCGGCGCTGGGCGTGGTGGCGGCCGCGGGCTTTGCGTTGATGGTGTGGACACCGATCACGCTGATGCCCGAGCATCAGGAGACGGCCGCGTCGCTGTGGCGACAGCTGGTCGGCGGTTCCTATGTGTGGTGGGCGGTCGCGGTGATCGTGGTTGCCGGGACGCTGACGGCGGCGCCCGCGATGCGCAGTAGGCCGGTCGTCGACGAGGCGCCGGTACCCGCGGTCAACTAGGTGGCCTCAGCCGGCCCCGGTTGAATTGCCGGCTCAGCCGGCCCCCGTTGAATTGCCGGCTCAGCCGGCCCCGGCCGAATTACCGGCTCAGCCGGCCGCCCCGGCCGAATTGCCGGCTCAGCCGGCGGCCACCTCCGGCATGCGGGCCGACGGCTTTGCTGTGTCGTCGGCCTTGCCTTCCTTGACGTCGGCGGCGTAGAGGTCGACGTACTCCTGACCCGACAGCCGCATCAGCTCGTACATCACCTCGTCGATGACCGCGCGCTCGATGAAGCGGTTGCCCGCCAACCCCTCGAAGCGGGTGAAGTCCATCGGCTTGCCGAACTTCACGTGAACCTTGCCGAAGCGCCACATCTTGCTGCCGGGCGGGTTGACGGAGTCGGTGCCGATCATCGCGACCGGGATCACCGGCACGCCCGTTTGCAGCGCGAGCCGCGCCAGTCCGGTCTTGCCCTTGTAGAGCCGCCCGTCCGGGGACCGGGTGCCCTCGGGATACATCCCGAGCAGCTTGCCCTCACCGAGGATGCGTTCTGCGGTGGTCAGTGCGGCCTGTGCCGAATCCGCGTCGGTGCGGTCGATCGGCACCTGACCGGCGACGGTGTAGAACCAGCGCTGGAACCAGCCCTTGAGCCCGGTGCCGGTGAAGTACTCGGCCTTGGCCAGGAATGTGATGCGCCGGCTGACAACGAGCGGCTTGTAGAAACTGTCCGCGACCGCAAGGTGGTTACTCGCCAAGATCGCCGCGCCGGAAGGCGGAACATGCTCCAGCCCTTCGACTTTCGGCCGTCCCAACAACGTCAGCAGGGGTCCCATGAAGATGTACTTGAACAGCCAATACCACATGGGCCCTCCCGGTGATCGAACACCGGCCGGTGTTCTGCGCCAACTTTACCCACGCGCTGTGGATGCGACCACAGCGCGCAAGACTACTCCTCGACAGTTACCGGAATGTGCTGATATCGCCCCGGCGCAGGAGGCGGAGCCGAGCCGTTCGGACCCGGGTCGTCCTGTGGCCCAGGCGGCCCGTCCGGAGGTGTGTCCGGCCCCGACGGGCCTTCTGCTGCCTGGTCCAGAATCGCCCGAACCACGGCAAGCAGGGCGACGCTGTGCTCGGCGACGACGGTGAGCAACGGATGCTGTTCGCCCGCGGCCAGGGCGGCAAGCGCACACACCGGGCACCAGACCTGCTGACACTTGCCCGCCGTACCGGTCGTCGCGCGCGCCGCGGCCAGTCGCACCGCGGGGTCCAGCCGGTCCAGGATGGCCTGCGCGAGCGCCCGCAGCTCCGGTCCGAGATCGCCGTGTGGCGTCGTCACTTCGGCCACACCTCCGGATTCGGTCGGAACCGCACGATCAACTCACTCCCACGCAGCTGCGCGTCCACGACGATGCATCGCCGCAACACGGACGCCAATCGGACCCGGCGCCGCAATCCACCCGCACCGACTATCAGATCGTCGTCGACCCGGCCCAGCGTTAGCGCCGAGGAGTCGACCTGCGGCAACTCTAGCCGTAACCGGTACACCGATTCGAGGCCGGAGCCGGACTCGCGGTCGACGATCGGGCGCAACGGACCGGGCGGGGGCGACCCGTCGCGGCGGCGTGCGCAGTCCAGCAGTTCACCGAGCGCCTTCGCCCCTATCGGCTCGCCTGCCAGATGCGGGACCAGAACCAGTTGCACTCCGCCGATGGTCGCGTCGAGCTGATCGAGGACGGCCCGCTGTTCGAATATCCGCTCGGTGTACCAGTCGAAGGCGGGATGTTCGGGCAGGTTGCGGTATTCGTACGAATCATCTTGTACGAGTATCTGGTTGACGATCAGCTCGGCTACCGAAACGCCCATCAGCGCCAACGAACCCAGTGTCCGCGCGGCCTCGGCTGCCACCACCCGCTCGGCGGTCATCACCAGATGCGCGCTGACCTTGGAACCGTCGGTGAGCATCGCGCTCAGTGATTCGGTGCCGGCGCTGATGCGTTCGAACAGGGCGACGACGGCCGCGCTGTGCGGATCGTCGAATCCGGTGGACAGCCGCCGGTGCCGCGGCCACGCCCGCTCCAGGTACAGACCGAACGTCGCGGGCAGGGTGAGCATGCGCAACGCGTCGGCGGTCGACGCGCAGTCGACCACGATCCGATCCCAGTCTCCAGAGGCCGCCAGTTCGCCCACCTCGTAGAGGCCGAGCACCTCCTGGACACCCGGTAGGGCCGAAAGTTCCTCGGGGGCAACGCTTCCCAATTCGGACTCGGGGAATCTGTCGGACAGCAGGCCCGCGATCTCGCGCCATCGCGCCTCGAGCAGGGCCAATGTGTCCAACGCCAGCGCGTCCAGTGCTCCGCCACCGGCGTCGGCGTCGTCGGTGAACACCCGGGTGGGCCGGCGCGTGCCCGTCGGTGTCACGGTCACCCCGAGCACGTCGCCGATGGAGTGCGCCTGATCGGTCGAGACGATCAGCACCCGCAGCCCCGCGCGTGCGTCACGCACGGCGGTGGCGGTCGCCAACGTCGACTTGCCGACCCCGCCCTTACCGACGAACAGGCCGATCTTGGCGACAGGCGGGCCGGGGGCATTCAGCTCACTCAGCCTCGACTCGTTTCTTGAGGTCCTTCAACGCGGTGTCGGTGAGGCGCCGTTCGGCTTTGCGCTTCAACAGCCCGATCATCGGAATGATCAGATCGACCGACAGCTCATAGGTGACGTCGGTCCCGGATCCCTTGGGCGACAGTCGATATGCGCCTTCCAGCGACCTCAGCAGGGAGCTCGACACCAGCGACCACGTCACCGACTTGCGGTCGGGCGGCCAGTTGTAGGACAACACCATGGTGTCCTTGAGGACGGCGGCATCCAGCACGAGCCGGGCGGTCTTCGGATAGCCCTCGGCGTCGGCCTCGAGCACCTCGGTCTCCTTGTATTCGGCCACCCAGTCCGGATAGGACCCGATGTCCGCGATGACGTCCATGACCGTTGAGGGATCGGCATCGATGTAGATGGTCTGCGCCGTCTTGTCCGCCACGTTGAAAATCTACCCTCCCCTGTTGTCGGCGGCCGAAGCCTCAGGCCAACGGCGAAACACCCACCGGGCGCGTGGCCTCCAGCCGCTGCTTCACCTCGAATGCCATGTTCTTACCCGCGACCCGTCGCCGGTGGTTCATCTTCGCCAGATTCATCTTGGCCAGCTGCCAGGCCGCCACCCCAGCCGGCTCGGCGTGCAGGAAGTAGTGCATTACGACCCCGTCGAGCACCGGTTCCAGCCAGATCTCCATGGTCCCGACGAGCGCCCCGGTGACAGTCCACCGGTGGCCCTTGTCGCCGCGGTCCTCCACCACGGACAGCCGCAGGTCCGGCCACCAGCGACGCCAGCTCGCGGGCTCGGCGATGTAGCGGCCGACCTCGGCGGGGTCAGCCGCGACGAACGTGTCGTCCGCGACCTGAATGCTGTGCATGGCATACCAGCTTCACATACGATCCTGCCCGCCCGGATACCGGCCGACTAGGGTGGATACGGCAAGAGCAGCCGCATCGAGAGGCCAAGACCGTGCGTGAGTTCAGTGTGCCAGCGTCCTTCACGGTGGAGGAGCACGACAACGTCGTCACCGCCGTGTTCGACCATGAGCGCGACGATCCCGACCATGTGATCTTCCAGCGCCTCGTCGACGGTTCGTGGACAGATGTGACGTGCAGGCAGGCCGCCGACCAGATTCGCTCCGCCGCGCTCGGCCTGATCGCCAGGGGCGTGCAACCGGGCGACCGCGTGGCGCTGCTGTCGGCCACCCGCTACGAATGGCCCATCCTGGACTTCGCGATCCTGGCCACCGGTGCGCTCACCGTGCCGATCTATGAGACCAGTTCGCCCGAGCAGGTGAAGTTCGTGCTCTCGGACTCCGAATCCGTGCTGCTGATCGTCGAGACCGACGCGCACGCCGACAGGATCGAGCACCTCAAGGACGAACTGCCCGGGCTGCGCGATGTGCTGCGCATCGAGAGCGCGGGCACGTCGGCGCTCGACGAACTCGCCGAGGCGGGAAAGTCGGTCGATGCCAAACAACTCGACGACCGGATGGCCGGTCTGGCGGCCGCCGATCCCGCGACGCTGATCTACACCTCCGGCACCACCGGCCAGCCGAAGGGCTGTCAGCTCACCCACTCCAACCTGGTCTACGAGATCCGCGGCTCCAAGGAGTGCTTCCCGACGCTGCTGGCCAAGGGCGAGCGCATGCTGGTGTTCCTGCCGCTCGCGCACGTGCTGGCCAGGGCGATCACGCTCGCCGCGCTCGCCAACAAGGTCACGTTGGGCTTCACCAGCGACATCAAGAACCTCGTGGCGACGTTCGCGGTGTTCAAGCCGACCGTGGTGGTGTCGGTGCCGCGGGTGTTCGAGAAGGTCTACAACACCGCCGAGCAGAACGCCCACAACGACGGCAAGGGCCGGATCTTCGAGATGGCCGTCAACACCGCGATCGAGTGGAGCAAGTCGTTGGACACCGGCAAGGCCGGCCTGCTGCTGCGCGCCAAGCACGCGGTGTTCGACCGCCTGGTCTACGGCAAACTACGGGCGGCGCTGGGCGGCGACTGCCGCGCCGCCATCTCCGGCGGCGCTCCGCTGGGCGCACGGCTCGGTCACTTCTACCGCGGGGTGGGGCTGACGATCTACGAAGGCTACGGCTTGACCGAGACCAGCGCCGCGATCACCGTCAACCGGATCGACAACGTCAAGGTCGGTTCGGTCGGAACGCCGTTGCCAGGCAACAGCATGCGCATCAACGACGATGACGAGTTGCTGGTCAGGGGCGGCGTTGTGTTCAACGGCTACTGGAAGAACGAGGAGGAGACCAAGGCCGTCTTCTCCTCCGACGGCTGGTTCCACACCGGCGACCTCGGCGCGATCGACGACGACGGCTTCCTGACCATCATCGGCCGCAAGAAGGAAATCATCGTGACCGCTGGCGGCAAGAACGTCGCCCCGGCAATCCTCGAGGACCGGTTGCGTGCACACCCGCTGATCAGCCAGGCGATGGCGGTCGGCGACGCCAAACCCTTCGTCGGCGCGTTGATCACCATCGACCCCGAGGCGATCGAGGGCTGGAAGGAACGCAACAGCAAGAACGCGGACGCCTCGGTGGGCGACCTGGCCACCGACCCGGACCTGGTCGCCGAGATCGACCTCGCCGTCAAGGACGCCAATCAGGCGGTGTCCAAGGCCGAGGGGATCCGCAAGTTCCGCATCCTGCCGGTGGACTTCACCGAGGACAGCGGTGAGTTGACCCCGACGATGAAGGTCAAGCGCAAGGTGGTGGCGGAGAAGTTCGCCAGCGACATCGAGGCGCTCTACTCGGGGTAGAGCAGGTTCGACAGTCGCCTCGCCTGGGTGTGCCACTGCCAGTTCTCGACCACCCAGCGCCGACCCGCCGCGCCCATCCGCACGGCACGGTCGGGATCGGCCAGCAGGTCGCTGACAGCCGCCGCTATCGCGCCGACGTCCCAGCCGTCGACCACCACGCCGGTCTCGCCGTCCCGCACGGTCTCCGGCGCACCACCCGACCGGCCCGCCACGACCGGAACACCGGCCGCCGACGCCTCGAGATAAACGATGCCCAGTCCCTCGACGTCCAGCCCGGCGCCGCGGGTCCGGCACGGCATTGCGAACACGTCGGCCATGGCGTGGTGTGCGGGCAACTCGTCGCCGGGGACGGCGTCGGTGAAGACGACGTCGTCGGCCACCCCGAAGCTGTGCGCCAGCTTGTGCAGGGTCGACCGGTAGGGCCCGCCGCCGACGATCACCAGCGCCGCATCGGGCACGCGCTGCCGGATCGCGGGCATCGCCCGAATCAGCATGTCCTGCCCCTTGCGCGGAACCAGTCGCGACAGGCATACGACGACGGGGCGGTTGCCGAGCCGGTAGCGGGCGCGCAGTTCGGCTCGCGCGACCTCGTCGGGCGTGAACCGGTCCGTGTCGACCCCCGGCGGTAGGTGTTCGAGCGCGGCCCGTGGCCCGAACGCCGAGGCGAATCGGCGCCGGGTGTACTGGCTGACGTAGGTGACCGCATCGGTGGCGGATCCGATGCGCCGCAGCGCGGTTCGAGCCAGGGGCAACATGGACCAGCCGACCTCGTGACCGTGCGTACTGGCGATCACCCGGCGTGCGCCCGCGTCGCGGGCCAGCGGCGCCATCAGCGCCAGCGGAGCCGCGGCGCCGAACCAAACCGTCTCGGCCCCGGTCTGCTCGATGAGGCGCCGCATCCGGCCGCTCACCGACGGTTCGGGCAGCATGAGGGTGGTCGGGTGCCGCACGACTCGATACGACGCGTCCCGGTCGAACGCGTCGGAACCCTTCCATTTCGGCGCGTACACCGTCAGCGTGTGCCGCCCTTCGGCCTCGAGGTGGTCGACCAACTCCTGCAGATAGGACTGGATGCCACCGCGCCGCGGCGGAAAGTCGTTGGTGACCAACAGAACCCGCGTCACGTCATCGACTCGCCCACTGCCGCCACTCGGCCAGCACCGTATCGAGGTCCGTTCCGAGGATGTCGCGCACCGCCGTCGCGACGTCGGGGTGGCCGGCTCCGCAGGCCCGCTGGTACAGCGCGAGCAGCGTGGCTTCGCCGAACCGGTCGGCGACGAACCTGCTGAACCACCACGCCCGGTCGTAGGCCAGCGAACGCTCTGGCCCCGACAGTTCGGCGTCACCGGGCAGCGTGAGAAGCGAAGCGTCCGGCACCGGTGTGGCGGGCCGGGCCACGAAGTCGGCCACCCCCTCGGTGAGCCAGCGCGGAGCGTCCGACGCGGTTCGAGTGCGGGCAGCGTAATGAAACAGCTCGTGGCGCAACACGATTCGCAACGCGGCGTCGCTCAGATCGGCAGCGCCGGGGGCGAACATGATCCGCTCGGGCGTAGTGGTGGCCGCGGTGTGGGAGTCACCGCCGCCGATCGCCGCGAACTGCGCGCCGGTGCCTGCGACGGCGATGACGATCTCGCGCGGCCACTCCGGTCCCCAGAACGCGGTGACCGCCGCCGCGGCCCCGTCCGACTCAGCCGCGATCCGGGACAGCAACCGCTCGGTCCGCGGCCCGCCGAGATTCATCAACCGGACCGCACGGCCGTCGGCGAGCGTGTGGACGCGCGATGCCGCGGTCGGCGTGGTCAGCGACACCGGAGCAGCGGGCGGCGTGGCCACCACCGGACCGGACGGGACCTCGGAGCGGCCGACGATCAGCAGCGCGAAGATCAGTTCGGCGATGAGCAGCGCCGCGAGCCGAGACCTACTCCTCGCGTGCGCGACACCCCGGCGGTCAGTAACGGCGGACGTTGTAGATCGGCGCATTGTCCACCGGGGCGACCCGCACCGGCGTGCCGTAGGTCGAGGCGTGCACCATCATTCCGTCACCGATGTAGATCGCCGAGTGCGACGCGTCGGAGTAGTAGTTGACGACGTCCCCCGGCTGCATCTGGTCCTGCGACACCGGCTGACCGCCGCGGGCCAGCGCCTGGCTGGAGTGGGGCAGCGAGATGCCGGCCTGTTGGAACGCCCACATCACCAGCCCCGAGCAGTCGAACGCGTTCGGTCCGGATCCGCCCCAGGAGTACGGCGAGCCGATACGGCTCAGCGCGGCCTGGATCACGGTCGCGGAGTGTCCGGCCCCCGGGGCCGCGACGTCTCCGGGCGGAATGGCCCCGGGCGCGGGCGGTGCGGCCAGGACCGCGGGATCATCGCCGGGTGGCACCGGCGCCGGCGCAGGCACCGGAGGCATGGGCGGGAGGGCGGCGAGCGCCTCACGCTGGTTCGGGGTCAGCGCCTCGTACTGCGACTTCACGACCGCGATCTGCACCTGCAGCGTGCTCTGCTTGGACTGCAGATCGGCCCGGACGGCGGCGGCCTGTTCGGCCGCGGTCTTCGCCTCGGCGGCCGACTTCGCGGAGGCTTCTTCGGCCAGGGCCGCCTGCCTGCCCATTTCGCGGTAGCTCTTCATCTGCGCCGACATCTGGGCGGCCATCACGCGTTGTACGGACAGCTGATCGATGAGGCCCTGCGGCGAACCGGCGGTCAGGATCGCGTCCAATCCATCGGTTCTACCGCCCATATATTGGGCTGCGGCAACCTTGTCGACGGCGACCTGAAACTTTGCCAGCTGTTCGCGGGCCGCGTTCGCCGCTGCCGCATCGGCGGCGTGCTTGGCCTCCGCATCCCGCTGGATGGCCAGCTTGTTGTCGAGATCGAGCTGCGCCGAGTGCATCGCCTCGGTGGTCTGCTCGGCCTGACGCGACAGTTCGTTGAGCTTCGCCAGCGCGTCGTCGGCCGGATCGGCCTGCACACTGACCGCGAAGAGACTTGCGAAAAAAGTGATACCGACTATCGCGCTGACGAAGGGGCGAAGGAACCCACGAATGGTCAAACGCGTGCGGTCGAGCCTCAAGATTTTGCGTCCTTCAACTTCCGGAACGAAGCCGTGTCGAATAGCCCTTAGGTCTCAGACAGGTTACGAAACGGCATCGGCGTTGTCCAACAGAAGACGCAAATTTAACAGGCAGCTCATATTTCGTTCCGTCGCCCGTCGCGCCGCGTGTCATCAGGCGACACCTGAACTGCCCTCCCGCCGGATGGGTACCAGTCGCAGCCGCGGTGCCAGACCCACGTCGGCGAGCACCTCCAAAGCTCGACGCTCGTCGTCCAGCAAGGTGTCGGGTACGCCCAGCAGAACACTCACGACGCAGTCCTGACAGCCCGGTCCGCGGACCGCGCAGTCGTCGCAGTCGATCTTCACCGTGCCCACGAATGGCTCCTCTCGGTCGGTGCGGTCCGCACGCTATCGGGAGGTACCGACAAATTCTGCGGGTCCGCGTGGCAACCCGAAGCTGTCGGTGGGGTTTTCTACGGTCGATCCGTGAGCCAGCTCAGCTTCGCCGATGTCGATCGGCAGGCTGACGTCTCACTGCGCGACACCACGTTCGTCGTCGTCGACCTCGAGACCACCGGAGGCCGCGCCAGCGGCGACAACCACGACCAGATCACCGAGATCGGGGCGGTCAAGGTGCGCGGCGGCGTCGTGCTCGGCGAACTGGCGACGCTGGTGGACCCGGGCCGCAGCATCCCGCCGCAGATCGTTGCGCTGACCGGGATCACCACCGCGATGGTGTGCAACGCGCCGCGGATCGAGTCGGTGCTGCCGGCATTCCTGGAGTTCTCGCGCGGGGCCGTGCTGGTCGCCCACAACGCCGGATTCGACATCGGGTTCCTGCGGGCCGCCGCCGAACGCGCTCAGATCGCCTGGCCGCGGCCGCCGGTGCTGTGCACGGTCAAACTGGCCCGTCGGGTCCTCACCCGCGACGAGGCGCCCAGCGTCCGCCTCTCCGCGCTGGCCCGCTTGTTCGGCGCGAGCACCACCCCGACGCACCGAGCACTCGACGACGCGCGCGCCACGGTCGACGTGCTGCACGGGCTGATCGAGCGCGTGGGCAACCAGGGCGTGCACACGTACACGGAGTTGCGTTCGTACCTGCCCGACGTCACCCCGGCGCAGCGGCGCAACCGCCACCTCGCCGCCGCGCTGCCCCACCGGCCCGGCGTCTACCTGTTCCGCGGCCCCGGCGCCCAGGTGCTCTACGTCGGCACGGCCGTCAACCTGCGGCGACGCGTCGGGCAGTACTTCAACGGCTCCGACTCACGCACCCGCATCAAGGAGATGGCGTCGCTGGCCACCGCGGTCGACCACGTCGAATGCGCGCACGATCTCGAGGCAGGCGTGCGCGAGCTGCGCCTGCTGGCCGCGCACGCCCCGCCCTACAACCGCCGGTCGAAGTTCCCGCACCGATGGTGGTGGATCACGTTGACCGACGAGGCCTTTCCCCGCTTCTCGATCGTGCGCACCCCCAAGCACGACGCGGTGATCGGCCCGTTCCGCGCGCGTGCGGACGCCGTCGACACCGCCGCCCTGCTGGCTCGGTTCACCGGGGTGCGGACGTGCACCAAGAAGCTGGGGCGCGCCGCGGTGCACGGCCCGGCCTGCCCCGACCGGGAGTTGTCGCCGTGCCCGGCGCCCCGCGACGTGGGCGCCGACGAGTACGCGGAGACGGTCGCGCAGGCGGCCGACCTGATGGCCGGCCGCGACGGCCGGGCGCTGGCCGCGGTGCTGGCCCACGTCGCCGACCTCGCCGACCGCGGCCGCTACGAGACCGCGGCGCGACTACGCGATCACGCCGCCGCCGCGATCGATGGACTGTGGCGAGGCCAGCGACTGCGGGCGCTGGTCGCCGTCACCGAGTTGGTGGCGGCACGCCCGGACGGCAGCGGTGGATGGCACCTCGCGGTGATCCGCAACGGCCAACTGGCCGCGGCGGGAAACGCGCCGCGCGGGGTTCCCCCGATGCCCGTTGTCGACGCGATTTGCGCTGGCGCACAAGCCATTCTGCCGTCGACGGCACCGTTGGGCGGCGCGCTGGTCGAGGAGACGGCACTGATCGCGCGGTGGCTACACCAGCCCGGCGTGCGCATCGTGCGCGCCGACGAGGGCTACTGCTCGCCGACGCATGCAGCGGGCCGGTGGGCGGCGTGGGCCGCGTCGGCGCGCTCGGCGCGGCTCGCCGCCGAACAGGTCGAAAGGACAACCCGCTCAGGCTTTTTGAGTGAACCGCACCCAACGCGCGAGGAGCTGTTCGGCCGCCCCGGAGTCGATGGCCTCGGCCGCCTTGGCCAGCCCGCTCTCCCAGGCCGGCAACCATTTGGCGTCGCTGGCTAGGCCCGCGTGCGCCACCAGCGCGCCCGCGGCGTTGAGGATCACGGCGTCGCGCACCGCCCCCGGCGCACCGCCGAGCACCGCGCGCACCGAGGCCGCGTTGGCCTCGGCGTCGCCACCGACCAGTTCGGAGATCTCGGCGCGCTTGAAGCCGAACGCGGCGGGGTCGAACTTCAGTTGTTCGACCGTGCCCGCCTGTACGCGCCAGATCGTGCTGGTCGTGGTGGTGGTGAGCTCGTCGAGACCGTCGTCGCCGTGGACCACCAGCACGCTGGACCCGCGGGCCGCGAACACGCCGGCCATCACCTCGGCCAGGTCGCCCCAAGCGCAACCGACCAGCCCGGCCCGCGGCGCTGCCGGGTTGGTCAGCGGGCCGAGCAGGTTGAACACCGTGGGCACCCCGAGCTCGCGGCGCACCACGCCTGCGTGCCGGTACGACGGGTGGAAGTGGGGCGCGAACGCGAACCCGATACCGATCTCGGCGACGCTGCGCGCGACTTCGTCGGGACCCAGATCGATACGCACCCCGAGCGCCTCGAGCGTGTCGGCACCGCCGGACAGCGACGACGCGGCACGGTTCCCGTGCTTGATCACCGGCACGCCCGCGGCCGCGACGATGATGGCCGCCATCGTGGACAGGTTCTGGGTGTTGGCGCCGTCCCCGCCGGTCCCCACGACGTCGACGGTCGCGGTGCCGATCACGTCGGTCGGGACACGGCGCGCGTGTTTGAGCATGATGTCGGCCAGCTCCGTCACCTCGGCCGACGTCGGGCGTTTCATCCGCATGGACACCCCGAAACCGGCGATCTGAGCAGGGGTGGCCGCGCCGGTCATGATCTGGTCCATCGCCCACGCCGCCTGGCCGTTCTCCAGCGACTGACCGGTGGTGAGGCGGCCAAGGATCCGGGGCCAGGTGAAGGAATCGGGGTTTTTGGGAGAAGCCACCACGCGATTATTGACGAAACTGCGGACCCGGGTGGTGATCGACAACTACAAAGCGTCATACTTGCTCCTGTGACGAGCGCTGTAGGTACCTCCGGAACCGCAATCACGTCGCGAGTACATTCGCTGAACCGGCCGAACATGGTCAGTGTCGGCACCATCGTCTGGCTGTCCAGCGAGCTGATGTTCTTTGCTGGCCTGTTCGCGATGTACTTCACCGCGCGTTCGCAAGCAGCGGGCGAATGGCCGCCGCCGCCGACCGAGTTGAACCTCATGCAGGCCGTCCCGGTCACGCTGGTTCTGATCGCCTCGTCGTTCACCTGCCAGATGGGCGTATTCGCCGCCGAACGCGGCGACGTGTTCGGGTTGCGCCGCTGGTACACCCTCACCTTCGCGATGGGGTTGTTCTTCGTCCTCGGCCAGGGCTACGAGTACATGGAACTGGTCAAGCACGGCACCACCATCTCCAGCAGCGCCTACGGCTCAGTGTTCTACCTGGCCACGGGATTCCACGGATTGCACGTGATCGGCGGCCTTGTCGCCTTCCTCATCCTGCTGGCCCGAACCCGGATGAGTAAGTTCACTCCGGCTCAGGCCACCGCGGCGATCGTGGTGTCGTACTACTGGCACTTCGTCGACATCGTCTGGATCGCATTGTTCGCCGTCATTTACTTCGTCCGTTGATCGGCTCGCCGATGAATCCGATGAGAAGGAGTTCGATGACCGACAAGTCGCGCCGTCGGCTACGCCGGCGCCTGTCAGGTGCTGTGCTGCTGCTGCTCGGACTGGGCGTCGCCGGCGGTCTCGCCGCGACCCTGACGCCCGCGCCGCAAGTCGCGGTCGCCGACGAATCGCAGTCGGCGCTGTTGCGCACGGGTAAGCAGCTGTTCGACACCTCGTGCGTGACCTGCCACGGCGTCAACCTCCAGGGTGTGCCCGACCGCGGGCCCAGCCTCATCGGCGTAGGCGAGGCGGCGGTCTACTTCCAGGTCTCGACCGGCCGCATGCCCGCGATGCGCGGCGAGGCCCAGGCCCCGAAGAAGGACCCGGTATTCGACGAGGCGCAGACCGACGCGCTCGGCGCCTACGTGCAGGCCAACGGCGGCGGCCCGGTCGTCCCGCGCGACGACAACGGACGCGTCGCACAGGAGTCGCTGCTGGGCGACAACGTCGCCCGCGGCGGCGACCTGTTCCGGCTGAACTGCGCCTCGTGTCACAACTTCACCGGCAAGGGCGGCGCCCTGTCGTCGGGCAAGTACGCGCCCGACCTCGGTGACGCCACGCCCGCGCAGATCTACACCGCGATGCTCACCGGCCCGCAGAACATGCCGAAGTTCTCGGACCGGCAGCTGTCGCCGGATGAGAAGCGCGACATCGTCGCCTACGTCCGCGAGTCGGCGGAGGCACCGAGCTACGGCGGCTACGGCCTGGGCGGGTTCGGCCCCGCGCCCGAGGGCATGGCGGCCTGGATCATCGGCATGGTGGCCGTCATCGCCGCGGCCCTGTGGATCGGAGCGCGAGCATGAGCGAACCGGGCAACGGCACAGAGAACACCCCGAAGGGCACCGACGCGCCCGGCCAGGCCGGTGTACCGGGGCAGCCCACCGACGCCGAACTGGCCGCGATGTCCCGCGAGGAACTGGTCGAACTCGGCGGCAAACTCGACGGCGTCGAAATCGTCTACAAGGAAAGCCGCTGGCCGGTCCCCGACACCAAGGCCGAGAAGCGCGCCAGCCGCGTCGTCTCGTACTGGCTTCTGCTGGGCGGATTTTCGGGCCTGGCCCTGCTGTTGGTGTTCCTGTTCTGGCCGTGGGAGTACGTGCCCTACGGCTCCGAGGGCGAGTTCCTGTTCAGCCTGACCACGCCGCTGTACGGGTTGACCTTCGGGCTGTCGATCCTGGCGATCGGCATCGGTGCGGTGCTGTACCAGAAGAAGTTCATCCCCGAGGAGATCTCGATCCAGGAACGCCATGACGGCGCCTCCCCCGAGATCCACCGCAAGACGGTCGTGGCGAACCTGACCGACGCGCTGGAAGGCTCGACGATCAAGCGGCGCAAGCTGGTCGGCCTCTCGCTGGGCATCGGCCTCGGCGCGTTCGGCCTCGGCACGCTGGTGGCGTTCGCGGGCGGTTTGATCAAGAACCCGTGGAAACCCGTCGTCCAGACCGCCGAAGGCAAGAAGGCGGTGCTGTGGACGTCCGGGTGGACACCGCGGTACGAGGGCGAGACCATCTTTTTGGCCCGCTCCACCGGCAGCGGCACCTTCGTCAAGATGCGCCCCGAGGACATCGACGCCGGCGGTATGGAGACGGTGTTCCCGTGGCGCGAATCCGACGGCGACGGAACCACTGTCGAGTCGCACCACCATCTCGCCGAGATCGCGATGGGTGTGCGCAATCCCGTCATGTTGATCAGAATCAAGGCGCAAGACCTGCCCCGGGTGGTCAAGCGCAAGGGGCAGGAGAGCTTCAACTTTGGCGACCTGTTCGCCTATACGAAGGTCTGCTCTCACCTGGGCTGCCCCTCGTCGCTGTACGAGCAGCAGTCGTATCGCATCCTCTGCCCATGCCACCAGTCGCAGTTCGACGCGCTGCACTTCGCTAAACCCATATTCGGCCCGGCTGCGCGCGCGCTGGCGCAGCTGCCCATCACCATCGACCAGGACGGGTACCTCGTCGCCAACGGCGACTTCATCGAACCCGTCGGGCCGGCCTTCTGGGAACGGAAAACAGCATGAGTCCATCACTGCCGAAGCCGCCGAACCTCGCCGAAGTCGCGGCGGGCCAAGGGAATGCCATCGATTCCCGCTATCACCCCTCCGCGGCGGTGCGACGCCAGCTGAACAAGGTGTTCCCGACCCACTGGTCCTTCCTGCTGGGCGAGATCGCGCTGTACAGCTTCATCGTGCTGCTGATCACCGGCGTGTACCTGACGCTGTTCTTCGACCCGTCGATGGCCGAGGTCACCTACGACGGCGTGTACCAGCCGCTGCGCGGTGTGCAGATGTCGAAGGCCTACGAGTCGACGCTCGACATCAGCTTCGAGGTCCGCGGCGGACTGTTCGTCCGCCAGATCCACCACTGGGCCGCACTGCTGTTCGCCGCGGCGATCATGGTGCACCTGGCTCGCATCTTCTTCACCGGCGCCTTCCGGCGGCCGCGTGAGGCGAACTGGGTGATCGGCGCGCTGCTGCTGATCCTGGCGATGTTCGAGGGCTACTTCGGTTACTCGCTGCCCGATGACCTGCTGTCCGGCATCGGGCTGCGAGCCGCGCTCTCGTCGATCTCGCTTGGCATGCCGGTGATCGGCACCTGGTTGCATTGGGCGCTGTTCGGCGGCGACTTCCCCTGCGGCGGCGTCGGTTACGAGTGTGCGACCGACGGATTCTGGATTCCCAGGATGTACGCACTGCACATCCTGCTGATCCCCGGAATCATGTTGGCGCTCATCGGGCTTCACCTCGCCCTGGTGTGGTTCCAGAAGCACACCCAGTTCCCCGGCCCGGGCCGCACCGAGACCAACGTCGTCGGCGTGCGCGTCATGCCGGTGTTCGCGGTGAAGTCGGGTGCCTTCTTCGCGATGACCGTCGGCATCCTCGGCCTGATGGGTGGGCTATTGACGATCAACCCCGTCTGGAATCTCGGGCCGTACAAGCCATCTCAAGTGTCGGCGGGTAGCCAGCCGGACTTCTACATGATGTGGACCGAGGGCGTGGCGCGTATCTTCCCGCCGTGGGAGCTCTACTTCGGCAACTACACCGTCCCGGCGTCCACCTGGGTGGCGCTGTTCATGGGCCTGGTGTTCACGCTGCTGATCGCCTACCCGTACATCGAGAAGAAGCTGACCGGCGACACTGCACACCACAACCTGCTGCAGCGTCCGCGTGACGCCCCGGTGCGGACCGCGTTGGGGTCGGCGGCGATCGCGCTGTACATGCTGTTCACGCTGTGCGCGATGAACGACATCATCGCGTTCAAGTTCCACATCTCGCTGAACGCGACGACGTGGATCGGACGCATCGGCATGGTGGTGCTGCCCGCGATCGTCTACTACATCGCCTACCGGTGGGCCGTCGGCCTCCAGCGCAGTGACCGCGAGGTACTCGAACACGGCATCGAGACCGGCATCATCAAGCGGTTGCCGCACGGTGCCTACATCGAGCTGCACCAGCCGCTGGGCCCGGTGGACGAGCACGGTCATCCGATTCCGTTGGAATACCAGGGCGCTGCCATCCCGAAGCGGATGAACAAGCTGGGCTCCGCGGGCGCGCCGGGTACCGGCAGCTTCCTCACGGCCGACCCGATCGAAGAGCACGAGGCGCTGACCGCGGCTCTGCACGCCGGCGAGCGCAAGGCGCTCACCGCGCTGGCCGAGCACCAGGAGCGCAACGGCTCGTCGAACGGGCATGGCTCTCGCGACGGAGACTCGTCCAACGGCCACCACTGAGGCAGCCGGCACGCTCGAAAAGCGCCCGCTGTGAAGGACTTACGCGCCCTGCTGATCGAGCAGGGCGCGTAGTTCTTTGAGGTAGAACCACGGCACGACGGGCATGGCGAGCGTGACCAGAGCGGTCAACCCATAAAAAACCCAGGCCGCGACATTGCTGTCGACCGCCATCAGATAGGTGGCCACACCGATGGCCACCATGGCGACTCCGATCGCGCAGGCGATCGCCACGGCGCAGCGCAGCCCCAGCAGGTCAACGGCCGCGGATGCGGGCGTCGACGCCGGCGCAGGCGCCTCGAGGATGCGCTCCTGGCGCGGCGCCGCGTACGGCAACTTCTCAGTGGGCGGTGTCGGGTCCATCGGCCGCCCCCGGCCGGGAGCCGCCGAGGCGGCCGGCGCGGGTCCGGCGGCTTGGGGCTGCGGCGATTCGGCCAGCGCGTCCCGGCGGGCGCGCAACAGCAGCGGAACCGCGCCGATGATCACCACCGCGGAGATCCCGATGACGGTGTAGAGCAGCCACGGCGTGCCGGCATCCCCGGACGACTCGGCCGGCCCTCGCCCGAGGTCGACCAGCGCGACCGTCGCGGCGACCCCGGTGCCGAGCGCCACCAGCCAGATCGCCGCGCACGAGCCGAGCAGGATGCGATCGGTGCGGTCGAGTTCGCGGAGATCCAGTGCCGGGGTCAACCGCGAGCGCCCCGACGCGTCCGTTTCGTACGTCATCAGCAGCTGGTCTGTGCGGCGTTGTTGGTGTTCGACGACAGCACGGTGCCGTCGCTCGTGGTTATCGAGCAGTTCAACCGGCTGACCAGGAACAGGCTCGACGCCTGCACCGAACCGACCTCGGACTGCGAGATCGGCGTCACGGTCAACGACCACGGGATGTAGACGTTGCGCTGGGTCCGGCTTCGGCCCGACGCGTCGATGTAGGTCACGGTGATGATGTCTCCCGGTGCTTTGGTTCCCGTCACCGAATAGGTGACCTGTCGCGGGCCCGAACGGGTTGTCGTGGGCGGTGGTGGCGCCGGCGGCGACGTGGTCTCCGGAGGCGGGGGTGGCGGAGGCGGTTCGGCCGGTGCGGGCGGCGGAGGCGGCTCCTGGGTCACCGTCACCGTTTCGGGCGGTGGCGGTGGTGGCTCTTCGCTCGGTGGAGGCGGCGGAGGTGGTGGCGGCGGCGTGGTGGTCGTGATCTCGTCCTGCACCGGGGGCGCCACGGTCGTCGTCGAGGTCTCGGGCGTCGCGAGGTTGTCGGTGTCGGTGCGGGTCACCAACACCGAAACGGAGACCACCAGCGCGATGGCCGCGATGATGGCCGCCACGCCGACGACCCACGGCCACCGTGGCGGTGCGGGTTGGTCGACCGGTTCGGGCGGCTCGTAGTTGTCGTAGTCGTACAGCGACGAGTCGGCCGGTACATACGGGCCCGCCGTGAACTGCTCGGACTCCGGCGCCGAATAGGCCCGCGAGTAGAAGTCGGTGTCGCTGCTGTCGGGCGGAGGCTGGTCACCGCCGGTCTGGTTCGGATCCTGACTCGGCTCCCGACTCTGAAAATCCGACCCTTCGTCATCCGGGGGATTCGGCCCGCTCATTTACGCCTATCCTTCTCGACTACTCAACCGGCGCGGCACGCCACAGACTCCCGGCTCAGCGGCGGCGACTGACCGTGCCTCGGCAACATTACCCAACGCCGTAACCGGGCGTGATCACCCGCCACGGTTCCCGCCGCAAGTGGTGGCCCGATTGTGACCTTGGCTGTGACCCTGGCCGCCCGCACCGAACGGCAGGGCAGCCGATTCGACGGTCAGTGCTTCTCGGGGCCGGTGTAGTACTCGAAGGTCAGGCCCGCGACCGTCGTGATCACGAAGCACGCACCGGCCACGATGAGCCACGGCAGCCAGAGCGCCACACCGACCGCAGCGATCGAGGCCGATAGCGCGATCATCACCGGCCACCAGCTGTGCGGGCTGAAGAAGCCGAGCTCACCGGCACCGTCGCTGATCTCGGCGTCCTCGTAGTCCTCGGGCCGGGTGTCCAGGCGCCGGGCCACGAACCGGAAGAACGTGCCGGTGATCAGGGTCAGTCCGGCGGTCAACACCAGCGCGGTGGTACCGGCCCATTCGATGCCGCCGTACTGGAACATCGCCGTCAGCACCGCGTAGACGACGGCGGCGAGAACGAAGAACGCGGTCAAGAACTCGAACAGCCGGGCTTCGATATGCATGTGGTGTCCCTACTTGCTGGCCTGCGTTAGCTGGGGCGCCAGTTCACCGCGACGGGTGTCGAACGGCTTCGTGGTGACGGCGGTCGGCGGCTGGTTGATCGCCTGCAGCGCCTGGGCGTTGGTCCTGCCGTCGATGCGCTGCTGCAGATAGGCCTTGAAGTCGTTCGGCTCCACCACGCGCAGTTCGAAGTTCATCATCGCGTGGTAGGTGCCGCACATCTCGGTGCACCGCCCGACGAACGCCCCGGTCTGGGTGATCTCGCTGATCTGGAAGGTGTTGTCGGAGTTGTTGGCCCGCGGGTTAGGCATCACGTCGCGCTTGAACAGGAACTCCGGCACCCAGAATCCGTGGATGACGTCGGCGGAGGCGATCTGGAACTCGATGCGCTTGCCGGACGGCACCACCAGCACCGGGATCTCCGAGGACGTGCCGAGCGTCTCGACCTTGTCGAACGCCAGATACGAGCGGTCCTGCGGGTGCTTGCCGGCGATCACGCCGAATGCGGGGTCGTGTGAACCGAATTCGCCGCCGTGCTCACCCTCCAGGCCCTCGGGGCCGGAGGCCACGGCGGCCGCGCGCTCGGGGTCGGCGCCGTCGTAGGTGAAGGTGCCGTCGGAGAAGTTCACCGACTTGTAACCGAACTTCCAGTTCCACTGGAAGGCGGTGACATCGACGACGACTTCGGGGTTCGACTCCTCGTGCAGCATCCTCTCCTGCACCACCACGGTGAAGTAGAACAGCACCGAGATGATCAGGAACGGTATGACGGTCAGCACCAGTTCCAGCGGCATGTTGTAGCCGAACTGGCGGGGCAGCTCGGTGTCGGTCTTCTTGGCCCGGTGGAACGCCGAGGACCAGAAGATGAGGCCCCACACGATCGCGCCGACGACCAGCGAGGCGATCACCGAGCCGATCCACAGTTCGCGGTTGACGTGCGCTTCGGGCGTGATGCCCTTCGGCCATCCCAGGCCCAGCACCTCCGACCAGCTGCAACCGCTGAGCAGCAACGCCGTAGCACCCAGGACGATTGACAGCGACGCGGTTCGCGCCACCGCCTTCAGCCCGCGAGGTGTCACGTTGGAGCCTCCTAGAAGTCAGTGACGCGCGACCGCGGTGCGGTCAATTTCTGGAGCGAATACTACGCAGCGTAGACCACGCCCGGGTGCAGGTCTCAACACACCTCACGATTAGGCATACTGGCGCCGTGTGCGGACTGCTGGCCCTCGTATGTGACCCGTCCGCTGACGTCTCCCCCGCGCTGATCGACGCGGTGTCCGGTGCATCCCACCTGATGCGTCATCGCGGCCCCGACGAGCCCGGGACCTGGTCCGACGACCGGGTCGTGCTCGGGTTCAACCGGTTGTCGATCATCGACATCGCCCACAGCCACCAACCCCTGCGGTGGGGACCGCCGGACACGCCCGACCGCTATGTGCTCGTGTTCAACGGCGAGATCTACAACTACCTCGAGCTACGCGAGGAACTGTCGGCCCGGCACGGCGTGACGTTCAACACCGACGGTGACGGCGAGACGATCATCGCGGCCTACCACCACTGGGGCACCGACGCGCTGACCCGACTGCGCGGCATGTTCGCCTTCGCGTTGTGGGACACCGTCGGCGGTGAGCTGTTCTGCGCCCGCGACCCGTTCGGCATCAAGCCGCTCTATCTCGCCACTGGCCCCGGCGGCACGGCGGTGGGCAGCGAGAAGAAGTGCCTGCTCGAGCTCGCCGACGAACTGGGCCTCGACCTCGACATCGATCAGCGCGCCGTTCAGCACTACACGGTGCTGCAGTACGTGCCCGAACCCGAGACGCTGCAGGTCGGGATCCGGCGGCTGGAGTCGGGTAGCTACGGGCGCGTGCGGCCGGGCGGCGAACTCGAGGTGACCCGCTACTTCCACCCGCGGTTCACCGCTGTGCCGTTCATACAGGGCCGCGAGCAGGAGCGCTACGACGAGATCACCGCGGTGCTCGAGGATTCGGTGGCCAAGCACATGCGCGCCGACGTGACCGTGGGCGCGTTCCTGTCCGGCGGCATCGACTCGACGGCGATCGCCGCGCTGGCCATGCGTCACAACCCGCGGTTGATCACGTTCACCACCGGATTCGAGCGGGAAGGCTTCTCCGAGGTCGACGTCGCGGTCGCCTCGGCAGAGGCGATCGGCGCCAGACATGTGGCCAAGGTCGTCAGCCAGTCCGAGTTCGTCGACGCGCTGCCCGAAATCGTCTGGTATCTCGACGAACCCGTGGCCGACCCGGCGCTGGTTCCGTTGTTCTTCATCGCCCGCGAAGCCCGCAAACACGTCAAGGTGGTGCTCTCCGGCGAGGGCGCCGATGAGTTGTTCGGCGGCTACACCATCTACCGGGAACCATTGTCGCTGAAGCCCTTCGAATACCTGCCGCGGCCGCTGCGACGGTCGCTGGGGCGGGCGTCGCGACCGCTGCCCGAGGGGATGCGGGGCAAGAGCCTGCTGCACCGCGGTTCGCTCACGCTCGAGGAGCGCTACTACGGCAATGCGCGCAGCTTCTCCGACGAGCAACTGCGCGCGGTGCTTCCCGGCTTCCGCCAGGAGTGGACGCACACCGACGTGACCGCACCGGTGTACGCCGCGTCGCAGGGGTGGGACCCGGTCGCGCGCATGCAGCACGTCGACCTGTTCACCTGGTTGCGAGGCGACATCCTCGTCAAGGCGGACAAGATGACCATGGCGAACTCGCTCGAACTGCGGGTGCCCTTCCTGGACCCCGAGGTTTTCGCGGTCGCTTCCCGCCTGCCGTATGACCAGAAGATCACCAGGGCGACAACGAAGTTCGCATTACGGCGGGCGTTGGAGCCGATCGTTCCCGAGCACGTGCTCAACCGGCCCAAGCTGGGCTTCCCCGTCCCGATCCGGCACTGGCTGCGGGCCGGCGAGCTGCAGGACTGGGCGTACTCGATGGTCAGCTCGTCACAGGCCGGCGATCTGGTCGACCTCGCGACCGTTCGCACCATGCTCGACGAACACCGTGACGGCACAAGCGATCACAGCCGCCGGCTGTGGACCGTGCTGATCTTCATGCTGTGGCACGCGATCTTCGTCGAGCACAGCATCACCCCGCAGATCGGCGAGCCGACCTACCCGGTGCAGCTCTAGCTACTAGAGCGCCTCCCTATTTGAGAGCCGAGGCGATCTCTTTGGCCGCTTCGTCGCCGTAGGCGCCGCTGAGCCGCTGGATCGCCTCGTCGCGGTCCCAGCTCCATTCCTGCGGCCCGGGCGCCTCGAACACGAGCACGGCCACCAGGGAGGCGAGCTGCGCCGAACGCTCCAGGTTCAGCCCGGCACTGCGACCGGTCAGGAAGCCGGCACGGAACGCATCTCCGATACCGGTCGGATCGGCCTGGTGCTTCTCGGGCACCACCCCGACGTGGATGAAAGTGCCGTCCGAACTGACCAGGTCCACGCCCTTGGGGCCGAGGGTGGTGACGCGAATCCCGATCTGGCTCATCACCTGCGCCTCGCTCCAGCCTGACTTCTGCAGCAGCAGGTCCCACTCGTAGTCGTTGGTGAACAGGTACGTGGCGCCGTCGATCAGCCTGCGGATCTCCTCACCGGAGAGCCGCGCCAGCTGCTGGGAGGGGTCGGCGGCGAAGGGCAGGCCGAGTTTGCGGCACTCCTCGGTGTGCAGAAACATCGCGTCGGGGTCGTTGGCGCCGATGATCACCAGCTCGGGCTGCCCGATCCGCTTCGTCAGATCGGCCAGCGAGATGTTGCGCGCCTCCGACATCGCACCCGGATAGAACGACGCGATCTGCGCCATGGCGTCGTCGGTGGTGCAGACGAACCGGGCGGTGTAGGCGGTCTCGGAGACCAGCACGCACTCGGTGTCGACGCCGACGGCCTCCAGCCAGCTGCGGTAGTCGTCGAAGTCGCGCCCGACGGCGCCCACGAGTGCGACGTCACCGCCGAGCACACCGATCGCGAAGGCCATGTTGCCCGCCACGCCGCCGCGGTGCACGACGAGGTCGTCGACCAGGAAGCTGAGCGAGACTTTCTGCAGGTGTTCGGGGAGCAGCTGTTCGGAGAACTTCCCGGGGAACCGCATCAGATGGTCGGTTGCAATCGATCCGGTCACCGCGATTGTCACGAACTGCACCCTTCATTTATTAAGTCGCCTAGGTATTCTAGTGCGCTAACCTGCGTACAAAAGTCCGCCAGCAACTGTAGACAGGCGCATTCCGACCCACATCTCGGGGGAGCAAATCTATGACCGGCCCGTACCCGCCCGAATACGGCGCTGGACCGACCGGCCCGCAAATGTATCCGCAATCACTTCCGTATCCGGAAAATGTGCCGTCGGCGTATCCGGGCATGCTGCCGCCGCCGGTGCCGTACCGGAAGAAGAAGCGCTGGCCGATCGTCCTGGCAGCGGTGGTCGTGGTCGCGTTGGTCGCAGCGGTCGTGGCGGTCATCGCCATGGCGGGCGGGGACGAGGACCCGGCCAGTTCGAACGCGCTGAGCGAATCCTCGGCAACGGCGGCCATCCAGGACTACCTGGATGCGCTGACCAATGGCGACGACGAGACCGTCGCCCGCCACACCCTGTGTGGGCTGTTCGATGCGGTGAAGGAGAAGCGCTCGGATCTGGCGCTGGCGCGCCTGTCGGGTGACGCGTTCCGCAAGCAGTACAGGCAGGCCGAGGTGATATCGATCGACAAGATCGTCCAGCCCTCGCCCCATCAGGCGCAGGTGCTGTTCACCATGCGGGTGACGCCGGCGGGCGGATCGCGCCGAGGGCAGAACGACACCCGCGAACAGCAGGCCGTCGCTCAGCTGTTGGCCCAAGACAACGAAATCCTGGTGTGTTCTTACCTGCCACGCACGTCAGGTCAGTACTGACCGACTGGGTCGGAAATCAGTTGAACGAGTCGCCGCAGGCGCACGAGCCGGTGGCGTTGGGGTTGTCGATCGTGAATCCCTGCTTCTCGATCGTGTCGACGAAGTCGATGATCGCGCCCTGCACATACGGTGCGCTCATCCGGTCCACCGTCAGGTTCACGCCGCCGAACTCCACGGACAGGTCACCGTCGAGCGACCGGTCGTCGAAGAACAGGTTGTAGCGCAGTCCGGCACACCCACCCGGCTGCACGGCGATGCGCAGGGCGAGGTCGTCGCGGCCCTCCTGGTCCAGCAACGCCTTGGCCTTCGCGGCAGCGGCGTCGGTCAGGGTCACGCCGTGGGCGGCGGTCGCCGTCCCTGGGGTTCCTGCCGACTCTTCCTGAACTGTCATTACGTCTCCTGTAGGCCTCATTGTCGTGGCGCGTACAAATCAACGGTACCTCGTCTCGACGCTATTCCCGAGTTTGTCCCCAGGCCTCCTCCCCTGGCAGTACCGCTCCTCGCGACGGAAGTAACCTGGCAGGCGTGAAGCTGCTGGGCCGCAAGAAAGACGACAAGCCGACCGCCGACGCGTCGAGCGCCGATGTGTCGGAGAACACCGGCGCCGAAGCGCAGGAAACCGCCCGGCCTGCAGGCACCACCCCACCGAAAGGCAGGCCGACCCCCAAGCGCGATCAGGCGGCCCGCAAGCGCGGTCCGGTGGCACCCGCCCCGATGACGGCCGCCGAAGCGCGTCGCCGCCGCAAAGAGATGCGCAACACGATGAGCCGTGAGGAGCGCCGCGAGGAGAAGGCGGCGCGCCGCGAGCAGATGACCGAGCGCCGCGAGAAGATGATGGCCGGCGAAGAGGCCTACCTGCTCCCCCGGGACAAGGGACCGGTGCGCCGCTATGTCCGCGACGTGGTGGACGCTCGGCGCAATGTGCTCGGGCTGTTCATGCCGTCGGCCCTTGGCCTGATCTTCGTGATGCTCGCGGTGCCCTCGGTCGAGGTGCAGCGCCTGCTCTCCCCCGCGATGCTCGTGCTGGTGCTGATCATGGTGATCGACGGCTTCATCCTCGGCCGTCGGGTCAACCGGCTGGTCGACGAGAAGTTCCCGAACAACACCGAAGGCGGCTGGAAGCTCGGTTTCTACGCGGCCAGCCGCGCCTCGCAGCTGCGTCGCATGCGCGCACCGCGCCCGCAGGTGAACCGCGGCGACAAGGTCACCTGAGCCCGGTGCGCACCCTGGTGCTCGGCGGCATCCGATCGGGTAAGTCGCAATGGGCTGAAGCCGCGCTCGCCGGCGAGGCGACCGACGCGCAACCGGTGTGCTACCTGGCCACCGGACCTTCGTCCACCGACGATCCCGAGTGGGCGGCCCGATTGGCGGCCCACCGATCGCGCCGTCAGGCTCGGTGGTCCACCGTCGAAACCACAGACGTCGCAACGCAATTACGCGCGCACCCCTCCGCAACACTGGTCGATGACATCGGTACATGGCTGGCAGCGGCGATGGACCGCTCGGGTGCATGGACCGGCGGCTCGATCGCCGCGGACGTCGACGACCTGCTCGACGCGGTCGACGGCTTCCCCGCTCCGCTGGCGGTGGTGAGCCCCGAGGTGGGGCTGACCGTCGTGCCGGCGACGGCGGCCGGTCGCCGTTTCGCCGACGAGCTGGGATCGCTCAACCAACGGCTCGCGACGGTCTGCGATCGGGTCGTGCTCGTCATCGCCGGGCAGCCACTGGCCGTGAAGGACCCGGTGTGACGGACTTTCCGGCGGTCCAGCCACCCGACGCCGAGGTCGCCGCCGCCGCCCGTGCGCGCCAAGGCCAACTGGCCAAACCTGCAGGCTCCCTGGGCCGCCTCGAAGACCTCGCGGTCTGGATCGCGTCATGTCAGGGGGTATGCCCGCCGCGGCCGCTTGAGCGCCCCCGCGTTGTGGTGTTCGCCGGGGACCACGGCGTCGCCTCGGCGGGAGTTTCGGCCTACCCGTCGGGCGTCACCGCGCAGATGGTCGCCACCTTCGACGCCGGCGGCGCGGCGATCAACGTGCTGGCCGAGGCCGCAGGCGCGACCGTGCGGGTCGTCGACATCGCGGTCGACACCGAAGAACCGCACTCGCCGTCGATCGGTGCGCACAAGGTACGCCGGGGCAGCGGCGACATCACGGTCGAGGACGCGTTGAGCGCCGACGAGGTCACCGCCGCGCTCGAGGCCGGCCGCCGCGTCGTCGACGACGAGGTCGATTCGGGTGCCGACCTGCTTATCGCGGGCGATATGGGCATCGGAAACACAACCCCGGCAACGACTTTGATCGCGGCGCTCACCGACACCGAGCCGGTCGTGCTGGTCGGGCGAGGCACCGGGGTCGACGACGCGGGCTGGGCACGCAAGGCCGCCGCCGTCCGTGACGCGCTGTACCGCTGCCGCAACAGCCTTACCGATCCCGTTGCGCTGCTGCGTATCTGCGCCGGCGCCGATCTCGCTGCGATCGCCGGATTCTGTGCGCAGGCGGCCGTGCGGCGGACGCCGGTGCTGCTCGACGGCCTGGTGGTGACGGCGGCCGCACTGCTGGCCGAACGCCTGGCACCCGGCGCCCGCCAGTGGTGGCAGGCCGGGCATCTGTCCACCGAACCCGCCCACGAGGTGGCGCTGAACCGGCTGGGACTCGAGCCGATCGTCGACATGCGCATGCGTCTCGGCGAGGGCACCGGGGCCGCGGTGGCACTCCCCGTCGTGCGCGCGGCGGTGGCCACGCTGACGTCGATGGCGACGTTCGACGAAGCCGGCGTCACCCAGGTTACCCAGGAGAACTAACCGGTGATCCGTTCGCTTGCAGGGGCTTTCGCGTTCGGCACCGTCGTACCGGTACGGAGTTCGGTCGCGATCGGTCGCGGTGCGTTGACGGCGTTGCCGGTGGCCGGCGCGGCAGTCGGCGGGCTGGCGGCGGCCACGGTGTGGGCGGCGTCGTGGGCGTTCGGGCCTGGAGCCCTGGCCGGTGTGCTGGCGGTGGCCGTCGTCGTGGCCGCGACGCGTGCCCTGCACATCGACGGGCTCGCCGACACCGCCGACGGTTTGGGCTGTTACGGCCCGCGGCAGCGCGCCCTCGAGGTGATGCGGGACGGCTCGGCGGGCCCGTTCGGCGTTGCCGCGGTGGTCTTGGTGATCCTGTCGCAGGCCTTCACGTTCGGCGGCCTGACCGCCGTCGGGCTGGTGGTGGCTGTCATGGCGGGGCGGGTGGCGGCGGTGCTGGCGTGCCGTCGAGGCGTGCCCGCCGCGGCGGGAAGTGCGCTGGGCGCTCGCGTCGCGGGCACGCAATCGGCGTTGGTGGTCGTCGCGTGGACGGGCGCCGTCGCCGGGTTGGCCGCGCTCGCGGGTCCCCGGCTCTGGCAGGGGCCACTGGCCGTAGTCGTCGGGCTCGCGTGCGGCGCGGTGCTCGTGGCGCACTGCGTGCGGCGCTTCGGCGGCATCACCGGCGACGTGCTCGGCGCCGCGATCGAGGTGACGACCGTGATCACGGCGTTGGGGCTGGCGATCCGCTGAAGCCGCCGGAGTGGCCCGGCTCAGCCGAGCCGGGCCATCCAGCCGTGCGTATCGGCGAAGGTGCCGCGTTGGATCCCGGTCAACGTGTCACGCAGCGCCATCGTGATCTCCCCCGGCCCGCCGTCGGCGATGGTGAACTCGCCCTCGGCGTGCTTGACGGTGCCGACGGGGGTGATGACCGCGGCGGTCCCGCACGCGAACACCTCGGTGATCTCGCCCGCGGCCGCCTTCTTCTGCCACTCGTCGACGTCGATCTTGCGTTCCTCGACCGCAAAGCCAGCGTCGGATGCCAACTGCAGCAACGAATCCCGCGTGACACCGGGCAGGATCGAACCGCTCAGCTCGGGGGTGACCAGCCGTGCCGACCCGCCGCTGCCGAAGACGAAGAACAGGTTCATCCCGCCCATCTCCTCGACATAGCGGCGTTCGGCGGCATCCAACCACACCACCTGGTCGCAGTCGTTGTCCGCGGCCTGGGCCTGGGCCAGCAGCGAAGCCGCGTAGTTGCCGCCGAACTTGGCGGCGCCGGTACCGCCCGGGCAGGCCCGCACGTATTCGGTGGACAGCCACACGGAGACCGGTTTGATGCCGCCCGTGAAGTAGGCGCCGGCGGGCGAGGCGATGACCATGTAGCGGTATTCGGTCGCCGGCCGCACACCGAGTCCTGGCTCGGTGGCGAATACGAAGGGCCGCAGATACAGCGACTCTTCACCACCGGCGCGTGGGACCCATTGCTCGTCGACCGCGATGAGCTGGCGCAGCGACTCGATGAAGACGTCGTCGGGCAGTTCGGGAATGGCGAGCCGACGCGCCGACGTCCGCAGCCTGCGCGCGTTGGCCTCGGGTCGGAACGACACGACCGAGCCGTCCGCCCAGCGGTAGGCCTTGAGCCCCTCGAAGATCTCCTGCGCGTAGTGCAGCACGATCGCCGACGGGTCGAGTTCGATCGGGCCGTAGGGGATCACGCGTGCGTTGTGCCAGCCTTCACCCTCGGTCCCGTCCTTTTTCCAGTCGATCGAGACCATGTGATCGGTGTGGTAGCGGCCGAATCCTGGATCGGCCAGGATCGACGCCCGTACCTCGTCGCTCGCCCGGTTCGCATTGCGCTCAACCGTGAACTCGAGGGGGCCGTCAGTCATGCGCCGATTGTATATCCGGGCGCTACCGGGTTTTTGCCGCGACGAACGGGGGCTTGACCACCTCGCACTCGACCGCGCGGCCGCGGACGTCGACCGCGACGCGGGCTCCGTCGGCGATATCGGCTGCGGTGTCGAGCAACGCCAGCCCGATGCCGACTTTCAATGTGGGAGAGAAGGTTCCCGATGTCGTCACTCCGACGGGCCGATCACCGTCGAGCACGGTGAGATCGGCACGCAACACTCCCCGCCCGACGGCCTTCACACCGCGCAGCAGCCGGGGCGGGCCGGCTTCTTTCTCGGCAAGCAGCGCGTCGCGCCCCCAGAACGCCTCCTTGCGCCACCCGATGGCCCACCCGCAGCGGGCCTGCAGCGGCGAGAAGTCCGGCGACAGTTCGTGGCCGTGCAGCGGGTAACCCATCTCGGTGCGCAGGGTGTCGCGCGCCCCCAGCCCCGCGAGCTCGCCACCGGCGGCGGTGACGGCCTCGAGCAGTGCGTCGAAGACCACGCCCGCGCTGTCCCACGGCGGCAGCAGCTCATAACCGTGTTCGCCGGTGTAGCCGGTGCGGCAGACCCGCAGGGATACGCCGGCGAACACGGCGTCGGCGTAACCCATGTAGTCCATGTCGGTGGGTAAGCCCAACGCGCCGACCGTCTCGGCCGATTTCGGTCCCTGAACCGCAAGCACCGCGTACGACCGGTGTTCGTCGGTGATGGTGAGGCCTGCTGGCGCCCGCTCCCGCAGCGCTTCGACGACCGCGGCGGTGTTGGCGGCGTTGGGCACCAGGAAGATTTCGTCGTCGGAGACGTAGTAGGCGATCAGGTCGTCGATCACCCCGCCGGAGTCGTTGCAGCACAACGTGTATTGCGCCTTGCCGGGGCCGATCCGGCGCAGGTCGTTCGTGAACGCGGAGTTGATGTAATCGGCGGCGCCCGGACCGCGCACCAGCGCCTTGCCCAGATGGCTGACGTCGAACAGCCCGACGGAGGTGCGCGTCGAGTTGTGCTCGCTGATCGTTCCCGCGTACGAAACGGGCATCAGCCAGCCGCCGAACTCGGCGAAGTTCGCTCCGAGTTCGCGGTGGCGGTCTTCCAGCGGGCCCTTGGACACCTCGTTCATCTCACCGTGCGTCACGCCGATCCACCCTAATGGGGCCGCGAAGTTGGCACACTTGTGCAGGTGGTCGACCTCGACGCGCTGCAAGCCGCCGGGATCGCCGACGCCCATGCGCGGGCCGGGCTGATCGCCTACCTCGACTCGCTGGGCTTTTCCGCCGAGGAGATGGTCGAGGCCGAACGCCGCGGCCGGCTCTTCGGTCTGGCCGGCGACGTCCTGCAGTGGTCGGGGCCTCCCACCTACACCCTGCGGGCGGCCGCCGAACAACTCGGCGTCGACCTCGCCGACCTCGCCCACGCCTGGCAGGCGCTCGGTCTGCGCGTCGCCGGCCCCGACGTGCCCGCGCTGAGCCGCGCCGACGTCGACGCGCTGGCGTCGTGGCGGACGATCAGCGCGGTGACCGGCTCCGACGCCGCGCTCAACTTCCTCCGGATCATCGGTGCGACGATGGCGCGCCTCGCCGAGGCCAGCGGAACGATGATCCGGCTCGCGCAGCCCGATCTGTTGATGACGCACACCCACGACGAGCTGACCACCGCGCGCGCCTACCGTTCGGTCGCCGCGCTGGTGCCCGGAATCTCGGCGCTGATGGATGCGGTGTGGCGCCACCACATCACCAGCGCCAGGGCCTACTTCGAGGACGTCATTCACGACGCGTCGGCGATGGTGACCTGCGGCGTCGGGTTCGCCGACCTGTCGGGGTTCACGGTGCTGACCCAGCGGCTGAGCCCGACGGAGCTGTCGGATCTGCTGGTCGAGTTCAGCGGCGCGGTCAGCGACGTGGTGCACGGCGACGGCGGCCGGGTGGTCAAGTTCATCGGCGACGAGGTGATGTGGGTGAACTCCAGCCCGGAGCAGCTGGTCAAGGCCGCGACCGACCTGGTCGAGTATTCCGGGGCGCGCGAGAGCGGCCTGGGGGTTCGTGCCGGCCTGGGGTATGGGCTGGTGCTCTCGATCGGAGGCGACTACTTCGGCACCCCCGTCAACCTGGCAGCCCGACTGGTCAGCGCGGCGGCGCCCGGCCAGATACTCGCCGGGCACGATGTGCGCGATGCGCTGCCCGATCACCCTGCGGTCCAGCTGGAACCCTTGACGCTCAAGGGGTTCGAGGGCCCGGTCACGGCCTACGACCTTCACACCGGCTCCTGAAGCTAGGGTTGGGTTTCGTGAGCCCTGCAACCCCCGGATATCAGACCCCGACCGTCACCGTCAGCACGTCGCTGCCCAAACGCAAAGCCGATGGCTCGGTGCTGGTCGTTCCCGTGGTGAACGGGGACGACGACTCAGAGGTGAAGGTGGTGCCCAACCCGTCCCTCCACGCCGCGGCGGTCGCCGAGATCGAGTCCGCGCTGGCGGCGCTGAACGCCAAGGGCGGCTGCGAGCAGGTCACGCGCGTCGTCGCACCGTCGCTTCCGGTGGGCAGCGTGCTGGCCGTCGGGCTCGGTAAGCGACGGGACGGGTATCCGGCCGATGTCATCCGCCGCGCGGCCGGGGTGGCGGCGCGGTCGCTCAACGGCACCGAGTCGGTGCTGACCACGCTGTCGGGCGTGGACCTCGCGGCGGCGGTCGAGGGCCTGATTCTGGGCGCATACCGGTTCAGCGACTTCCGCAGCGACAAGACCGCACCCAAAGACGCCGGCCTTCGCGAGATCACCGCGCTGACCTCGGACAGCAAGTCGGCCACCAAGGAGGCCGCACAACGTGCGGCGGACATCGCGACCGCGGTGGCCACTGCCCGCGATTTCGTCAACACTCCCCCCAGCCACCTGTTTCCCGACGAGTTCGCCCGGCGCGCAAAGGCGTTGGGCGAGGCGGCCGGACTATCGGTCGAGGTCCTCGACGAGAAGGCGCTGGAGAAGGCCGGTTACGGCGGCATCATCGGCGTCGGTAAGGGTTCGTCGCGGCCACCGAGGCTGGTGCGGCTGTCCCACAAGGGCGCCAAGCGTAAAGGCAAACGTGTCGCGTTGGTCGGCAAGGGAATCACGTTCGATACCGGCGGCATCTCGATCAAGCCCGCGGCGAACATGCACCACATGACCTCCGACATGGGCGGTGCGGCGGCCGTCATCGCCACGGTGGTGCTGGCGGCCAAGCAGAAGCTGCCGATCGACGTGATCGCCACGGTGCCGATGGCCGAGAACATGCCGTCGGCGACCGCGCAGCGTCCCGGTGACGTGTTGACGCAGTACGGCGGCATCACGGTCGAGGTGCTCAACACCGACGCCGAAGGCAGGCTGATCCTGGCCGACGCGATCGTGCGCGCGGGTGAGGACAAGCCGGACTATCTGATCGAGACTTCGACGCTGACCGGCGCCCAGACCGTCGCCCTCGGCGCCCGGACGCCGGGCGTCATGGGCAGCGACGAGTTTCGCGACCGGGTGGCCGCTATTTCGCAGTCGGTCGGCGAGAACGCCTGGGCGATGCCATTGCCCGAGGAACTCAAGGACGATCTGAAGTCCACGGTCGCCGACCTCGCCAACGTCAGCGGTTCGCGCTATGCCGGCATGCTCGTGGCGGGCACTTATCTGCGCGAGTTCGTGCCGGACGGTGTGCAGTGGGCCCACATCGACATCGCGGGCCCGGCGTACAACACCGGAGGGCCGTGGGGCTACACGGGTAAGGGCGGCACGGGTGTGCCGACGCGGACGATGTTCGCGGTCCTGGAGGACATAGCCGCGGGCGGCTGATAAGACAGAAGCCGCGAGCGGCTGATCAAGAAGTAGCCGCGAGCGGCTAATTTCTCCGTGAGACCGACGAAATGGCGGCTTTTCGGCGCGAAAATCCGCCAGAACGTCGGTCTCGGCGCTCGTCGGTCTCGGGGCCGATCGGTCTCGGCGCTCGTGGGTCTCGGGGCCGCTAGACGACCTTGCCGCGCGCGGCGCTGCGCATCACCTGCGGAAGCAGGTGTGCGACGCCGTAGACGATGTGGGCCTCCGGGGCGACGGGGCGGATGGGCTTGTTCTTCTTGACCGCCGACACGATCGCGTTGGCGACCTTGTCCGGACCGTACCGCCGCCGGGAGAACGCCTTCTCGAGCTGCGCGCGACGGGCTTCGGCCTGCTCCCGCTTGGCGGCGGGTATGTCGAACCGGGTGGTGTGCACGATGTTGGTGTCGATGACGCCGGGGCACACCGTGGTCAGCCCGACACCCGCCTGGTCCAGTTCGGCGCGCAGGCAATCGCCGAACATGAAGACCGCGGCCTTACTCGTGGCATAGGCGTTCATCGACTGCTGCGGTGAGTACGCCGCCATCGAGGAGATGTTGACGACGTGCCCGCCAAGTCCGCGGTCAACCATCCTGCGCCCAAAGGCCCTGCAGCAGTTGACGACTCCGCCGAAGTTGATGGCCAGCACGCGGTCGTACTCCTCGCGCGGGGTGTCGAAGAACATGCCCGCGTGCCCGACGCCTGCGTTGTTGACCACGACGTCGGGTACCCCGTGTTCTGCGCACACCTTTTCGGCGAACCGCTCGACGGACTCTGCGTCCGACACGTCCACGGTGTAGGCGTGCGCGATTCCGCCGCGCGCGGCGACGTGGGCCGCGGTCTCCTTCGCGGTGCCCTCGTCAATATCGCTGACCACGATTTCAGCGCCCTCGCGGGCGAATGCCAGCGCCGTCGCACGGCCGATGCCGCTACCAGCGCCTGTGACGGAAACCAGTGTGTGGCTGAAGTATTCGCGCGGGTTGCCGACCTCCGCGCGCAGGAGTTCACGCGCGGGTGGCTTGCCGCCGAGGAAGTCGACGAGCTGTTCGACCGACAGGGCGATGGCTCGCGGATGCGACATCGGCGACCAGTGCCCGGCGGCAAGGTCGCGCCGCCACAGCCGAGCCACCCATTTCTTCGTGTCGTCGTAGACGTGCGGCCGCACGAACGGGTCTTTGGTGTTGACGATGATCTGCACCGGGACGTCGACGTAGTGATCGCGGCGTCCGGGCTTCATCGACCGCAGATAGTTGGCGCCGTAAACCTTGACGCTCTTCGCGGCGTCGGCCTTGTAGGTCGCGGAATGGTGCAGCTGCTCACGCGGGATGCCGTCGCGCACCAACAGGATCTGGCGCACCAGGTTCGCGACGAAGCCACGCACCGCCAGCGGTGCGAGCACCGGGATCGAGAAGAGGCCCATGTAGGCGAAGGACAGGAACTGGGTCAGGGCACGGACGAATCGGCGCGGACGCCACGGGCGCAACAGGCTGCTGGTGACGAAGGCGTTGAGATGGTCGATGCTGGGACCGGAGATCGAGGTGAACGACGCGACCCGGTCGCCGGCACCGGGGCGGGCCAGGTACTCCCACATGGCCGCCGAGCCCCAATCGTGGGCAAGCACGTGCACCGGCTCGCCGGGGCTCACCGCGGCGACGACCGCGTCGAAGTCATCCGCGTACGCCGACATGCGGTAGGCCGAAACCCGTTTGGGCCCAATCGAGTTCCCGACACCGCGATTGTCATACCGCACGATGCGGAACCGGTCGGACAGCAAGGGCACCACGCCGTCCCACAGCACATGCGAGTCGGGCCACCCGTGCACGAGGACCAGGGTCGGCCCCTGCGGATCACCTTCTTCGTAGACGGCGATTCGCACGTCGTCGGTGCTGTCGACGAACCGCGTAGCGATGTCCCCCATCGCACCTCCCGTGACTTGGCGGAACCGCCGGTACCGTATCAGTGCCTTCCGTTCTCCCCCTACCCTCCGGGTGGAGGCACCCCCACACGCAAGCGTTCGTCAGCGCTCGTCGAGTTCCCGTCGAGCAGCGCGCCGACGCTCGATGCGGCGCTTCTCGTCATAGTCCCGCATCCGCTGCGGATAGCCGACTTTCTGCACGTCGTACACCGGGATCTTCAGTCGGTCGGACAGCCGCCGCGCGCCGGCGTCTCCCCCCGCGCGTCGCCGCGTCCATTCCCCGTCGGCGGCGACCAGCACCACGGTGACGTCGGTGACGGTGGTCTTCGGTTCGACGAACGCTTCGACGCCGGTGTGCGTGGCGACCCACTGCCGAAGATAGTTCAGATCGGCGGCGGGGTCGGCACCCGAACCCCTGCCTTTACGCTTTCCGCGCCGAAACCTGTCGAGGACTCCCACTCGCGTCCGCGCTCCCTCCGATCATCTCTTTTCGATAGTGCCAGAACAGTGGGTCGGACGGTCTGCGGCGAACTGCGCGTCCGGACGTGACAGGATGGGTATGCAGACAATCACCCAGCACGACTGACGACCGTTCAAGGGAGCGAGGTAGTCAATCACATGGCCATCACCGTTGAGATGCCCGCACTCGGTGAGAGCGTTACCGAGGGGACTGTCACCCGATGGCTCAAGCAAGAGGGTGACACGGTCGAACAAGATGAGCCATTGCTCGAAGTCTCCACCGACAAGGTCGACACCGAGATCCCCGCGCCCGCTTCCGGTGTGCTGAAGAAGATCATCGCCCAGGAGGACGACACCGTCGAGGTGGGCGGCGAGTTGGCGGTCATCGGTGATGCCGACGACGGCGACTCCGGAGGATCCGACGACTCCGAGGAAGCGTCGGACGACGAGGACCAAGGGTCCGACGACGCGCAGCCCGCCGAGGAGGAGAAGCCCGCCGAGGAACCGGCCGCGCAGCCCGAGCCCGCAGCCGAAGAGACCGAAGACGAGCCCGAGCCCGACGACAAGGACGAGGAAAAGCCCGCCGCGAAGTCCTCGGGTGAGTCTTCGGGTAAGTCGACGCCGGTCCTGATGCCCGAACTCGGCGAGTCGGTGACCGAAGGCACCGTGACCCGCTGGCTGAAGAAGGTCGGCGACAGCGTGGAGATCGACGAACCGCTGCTCGAGGTGTCGACCGACAAGGTTGATACCGAAATTCCGTCGCCCGTGGCGGGCACCTTGATCTCGATCACCGCCGAAGAGGACGACACCGTCGAGGTGGGCGGCGAGCTGGCCAAGATCGGTGATGCCGACGCAGAAGCCGAGCCCGAGCCCGAGCCGGAACCAGAGCCAGAGCCAGAGCCAGAGCCGGAGCCTGAGCCGGAACCAGAGCCTGAGCCCGAACCCAAGGAAGAGAAGAAGCCGGAACCGAAGGAAGACAAGAAGCCGGAACCGGCGCAGGAGTCCAAGCCGGAACCGAAGCCCGAACCGAAGCCCGAACCCAAATCCGAGTCCAAGTCCGAACCGCAGCCGGCAAGCGAGTCCGGGCCCTACGTCACCCCGTTGGTGCGAAAGTTGGCCGCGGAGAACAACGTTGACCTCGCCAGCGTGAAGGGCACCGGGGTCGGCGGCCGCATCCGCAAGCAGGACGTGCTCGCGGCCGCGGAGGCCGGCAAGAAACCGGCGGCGTCGACCGAACAGGCGGCCGAGGCCCCGGGCAGGTCGCCCGCGGCGGCGAAAGCGCCCGCGGATGCCGACGCGTCGGCGGCGTCGCTCGCACACCTGCGCGGCACCACCCAGAAGGCCACCCGGATCCGGCAGCTGACCGCGAAGAAGACGCGCGAATCCCTGCAGGCGACAGCGCAATTGACGCAGACCCACGAGGTCGACATGACCAGGATCGTGTCGCTGCGGGCGCGGGCGAAGGCGGGGTTCGCCGAACGCGAGGGCGTCAACCTGACGTACCTGCCGTTCATCGCCGTCGCCGTCATCGACGCGCTCAAGGCGCATCCCAACGTGAACGCCAGCTACAACGAGGAAACCAAGGAGATCACCTACTACGACGCCGAGCATCTCGGTATCGCGGTCGACACGGAGCAGGGTCTGCTCTCGCCGGTCATCAAGAACGCCGGTGACCTGTCGCTGGCCGGGCTGGCCCGCGCGATCTCCGACATCGCCGCGCGCGCCAGGTCAAGTGACCTCAAGCCCGACGAGCTGTCCGGCGGGACGTTCACCATCACCAACATCGGCAGCCAGGGCGCGCTGTTCGACACGCCGATCCTGGTGCCGCCGCAGGCGGCGATGCTGGGAACCGGCGCGATCGTCAAGCGGCCGAGGGTGATCGCCGACGAGTTCGGCAACGAGTCGATCGGTGTGCGTTCGGTGTGCTACCTACCGCTGACATACGACCACCGGCTGATCGACGGTGCCGATGCGGGGCGCTTCCTGACCACCATCAAGCGTCGCCTAGAAGAGGGCGCATTCGAGGCCGATCTGGGTCTCTAGAACGCCTCTAGAGAATCTCGTGTCCGAACCCGTCATCGCGATCGCGGGATCGTCCGGTCTGATCGGCACGGCTCTGGTCTACGCGTTGCGCGCCACCGACCACCGTGTGCTGCGCATCGTCCGGCGCGCACCGTCGAACGCCGACGAGGTGTTCTGGAATCCCGACACCGGCGAATTCGACCCGGCGATGCTGGCCGGGGTGGACGCCGTGGTCAACATGTGCGGGGTCAACGTCGGCGAGAAGCGATGGTCGGGCGCCTTCAAGCAGAGCCTGCGGGACAGCCGCATCGGCCCGACCGAGGTGCTGGCCACCGCGGTCGCCGAGGCCGGGGTTCCGGTGCTGGTCAACGCCAGCGCGGTCGGCTATTACGGCGACACCGGTTCCCAGATCACCGACGAGACCGCCCCGGCAGGTGACGGGTTCCTCGCCCACCTGTGCGTGGACTGGGAGGCCGCCACCTGGCCAGCTCGTCAGGACGGCGCCCGGGTGGTGTTCGTGCGCTCGGGGCTGGTGCTGGCACAAGCCGGAGGCATGCTCGGCAGGCTCAAGCCACTGTTCTCCGTGGGACTGGGCGCTCGGCTGGGCAACGGCCGCCAGTACATGCCGTGGATCAGCCTCGAGGACGAGATCCGCGCGCTGTTGTTCGCGATATCGCACGACGAGCTGTCGGGTCCGGTGAACCTCACCGGCCCGGCGCCTGTCACCAACGCCGAGTTCACCACGGCGTTGGGCCGCGCCGTCAACCGCCCGACACCGCTGATGGTGCCGGGGTTCGCGTTGCGCGCCGCGATGGGCGAGTTCGCCGACGAAGGTCTGCTCGGCGGTCAACGCGCCATCCCCGCCGCGCTCGAGCGGGCCGGATTCGTTTTCCACCACAACACCATTGGTGAAGCATTGGCGTTCGCCACCGCGCGCCCGGAGTAGCGTCGAGGGCATGACGCATTCGATCCGGTCGGCGACGGTGCCGGTCGAGGTGCGCCGACTCGGTTCGGTCGACTACGAGAACGCCTGGCAGCTGCAGCGAGCGATCGCCGACCAGCGCGTGGCGGGCGGCCCGGACACCCTGCTGCTGCTCGAGCACCCGCCGGTGTACACCGCCGGGCGGCGCACGCTCGCCGAGGAGCGGCCGAATCCCGGGACCGGCGGCACTCCCGTCATCGACACCGACCGCGGCGGAAAGATCACCTGGCACGGCCCGGGCCAACTCGTCGGCTATCCGATCATCGGCCTTGCCGAACCGCTCGACGTCGTCAACTTCGTGCGACGGCTCGAGGAGTCGCTGATCAAGGTCTGCACCGACCTCGGTGTGCGGACCGGCCGGGTGGAGGGCCGCTCCGGAGTGTGGGTCGCTGCCGATGAGAACGGCCCGGCCCGCAAGATCGGCGCCATCGGCATCCGGGTGTCGCGGGCGACCACCCTGCACGGATTCGCGCTCAACTGCGACTGTGACCTGACGGCGTTCAACGCGATCGTGCCGTGCGGCATCGCCGACGCCGGGGTGACTTCGCTGTCAGCCGAACTGGGGCGCCGCGTCGCGGTCTCCGACGTCATCGACCGGGTGGCCGACGCCGTGTGCGATGCGCTCGACGGTCGGCTAGAGGTAGCGTTGACGTAGTGACTGTCGTTCCTGAAGGTCGGAAACTGCTGCGTCTCGAGGTCCGCAACGCCGAGACGCCGATCGAGCGCAAGCCGCCGTGGATCAAGACCCGCGCCAAGATGGGCCCGGAGTACCAGGAACTCAAGGCGCTGGTGAAGCGCGAGGGTCTGCACACGGTCTGCGAAGAGGCCGGCTGCCCCAACATCTTCGAATGCTGGGAGGACCGCGAGGCCACGTTCCTCATCGGCGGTGAGCAGTGCACCCGTCGCTGCGATTTCTGCCAGATCGACACCGGCAAGCCGACCGAACTCGACCGCGACGAGCCCCGCCGCGTCGCCGAGAGCGTGCAGGCGATGGGACTGCGCTACTCGACCGTGACCGGTGTGGCCCGCGACGACCTGCCCGACGGTGGGGCGTGGCTGTACGCCGAGACGGTGCGCGCAATCAAGGCGCTCAACCCCAACACCGGTGTCGAGTTGCTGATCCCCGACTTCAACGGTGAGCCGGACCTGCTGCAGCAGGTGTTCGAGTCCCGTCCAGAAGTGTTGGCGCACAACGTCGAAACGGTCCCGCGGATCTTCAAGCGCATCCGGCCCGCGTTTCGCTACGAGCGCAGCCTCGACGTGCTGACCGCGGCGCGTGACTTCGGGCTGGTGACGAAGTCGAATCTGATCCTCGGGATGGGCGAGACGCCCGACGAGGTGCGGGCCGCGCTGACCGATCTGTACGACGCGGGCTGCCACATCGTCACGATCACCCAGTACCTGCGGCCGTCGGTGCGCCACCACCCGGTGGAGCGTTGGGTGCACCCCGACGAGTTCGTCGAGCATGAGCAGTTCGCGCAGCGCCTCGGCTTCGCCGGTGTGTTGGCCGGACCCCTGGTGCGCTCGTCGTACCGTGCGGGTCGGTTGTACGCCCAGGCCAAATCGGCGTCCGTATCCTGAAGCAATGGCGAAAACCCGCGATCCAAAGGCACTGAAGGCTGCGAAGGCCGAAGCCAAGGCGGCTCGTAAGGCGGCGTCCAAACAGCGCCGCAGCCAGCTGTGGCAGGCGTTCCAGATTCAGCGTAAAGAGGACAAGCGTCTGCTGCCGTACATGATCGGCGCATTCGTGCTGATCGTCGCCGCTTCGGTGGCGCTCGGCATCTTCGCGGGCGGCTTCACCACCTACATGATGATTCCGCTCGGCATTGTGCTCGGGGCGCTGGTCGCGTTCATCATCTTCGGCAGGCGTGCGCAGAAGTCGGTGTACAGCAAGGCCGAGGGCCAGACGGGCGCAGCGGCCTGGGCGCTGGACAACATGCGGGGCAAGTGGCGGGTGACGCCCGGTGTCGCGGCGACGGGCCACTTCGACGCGGTGCACCGGGTGATCGGCAGGCCGGGGGTCATCTTCGTCGGTGAGGGGTCGCCGTCGCGCGTGCGACCGCTGCTGGCGCAGGAGAAGAAGCGCACGGCTCGACTGGTCGGCGACACCCCGATTTACGACGTCATCATCGGCAACGGCGAGGGTGAAGTACCGCTGGCCAAGCTGGAGCGCCACCTGAACAAGCTGCCCGCGAACATCACCGTCAAGCAGTTGGACGCGCTGGAGTCGCGGCTGGCCGCGCTGGGCACCAAGGTCGGGCCCGCCGCGATGCCCAAGGGCCCGCTGCCGGCGCAGGCCAAGATGCGGGGCGTGCAGCGCACGGTGAGGCGGCGGTAGGGCAGCTCCGGCCGGACGCGCGGTATGTGCACCGCCTGCGAATGGGCAGGCTATTTCGCGAATCGACGCACCGTGTTGCGCGCGGGCGCGGTGGTGCTCGCCGCGACCGCAGCCAGCGCCTGCTCTCCGAGCGCCCCGTCCGGGAGCGGCTCCGACGCCACGGGCACCGATGGCGCGGCCCACTACGTGTTCCGCAACGGCCCGATCTACACCGTCGCAGGCCCGGCGCAGTGGGCGCAGGCGGTGGCGGTGCGGGGCAACACCATCACCCACGTCGGCGACGAGGCGGGCGCGATGGCGCTCGTCGGTCCCGACACCCGGGTGGTCGACCTGCAGGGCCGGCTGCTGATGCCCGGCTTCGTCGAGGGCCACACCCACCCTTTCCTCGGCGCGTTCCTCACGTCGGGTGTCGACCTGCAGGTGCCGACGGGCGCGGAGGCGCTGGCCGCGATCGAGCAGTACGCGGAAAAAAATCCGACCGGACCGGTGCGCGGATTCGGTTGGCGCGTCGACATGTTCGGTCCCGACGGACCTAATCGCGCCGACCTCGACCGCGTGCTGCCCGACCGGCCGGGCTTCTTCTTCGCCATCGACGGGCACAGCCTGTGGGCCAACAGCAAGGCGCTCGAGATCGCAGGCGTCGGCCGCGACACCCCGGATCCGATCCCGGGGTTCAGCTATTACGCACGCGACGGCAACGGCGATCCGACCGGATATGTGCTCGAGGTCAACGCCGTTCTCGGTCTCGTCGATGCGATCGAGCCGATCGCACCGGAGACCATGGGGCGGTTGCTCGAAGAATGGCTGCCGAAGGCGTCCGCGGCCGGCATCACGTCGGTGTTCGACGCCGGCGTGCCACCTATCGGCTCCGATCAGGGCGCGCTGATCGGCGTGTACACCGACGTCGAGAACCGCGGACAGCTGCCGTTCCGCGTGGTGGCCTCTTACAGCGTGCGATCGGCGCCGGTGGACGACGTCGTACAGGTGATGACCGACATCAGGGATCGGTTTACGACCGACCTGGTGCGCGCCGACGTCGTCAAGATCGTCGGTGACGGAACACAGGGCGGATACACCGCATGGCTCATCGAGCCTTATGCCGACAAACCCGATTCCACGGGCGGATCCCCGTTCACCGAGCAGCAGTGGCACCAGCTCATCGGCCGGATCGACGCCGCGGGTTTCGACGTGCACGTACACGCCTGCGGGGAACGCACCGCCCGCGTCGCCCTCGATGCGATCGAGCGCGCCGCGGCCGCCAATCCGCCGCGCGACCGCAGGCATGTGATCGCGCACCTGGTCTACGTCGAGGACCCCGACAGTCGTCGCTTCGGCGAACTCGGCGTCGTCGCCCAGTTCTCGGCCAACTGGATGTCCGCCGATCCGGACACGCTGCAGAACATGGCTGCCCGGTACGGGCCACCACGACAGAACCTGATGTATCGCCCCCAAGACGTCTTGAAGTCGGGCGGGCGCATCTCGCTGGGTACCGACTGGCCGGCCGCGGGCTATTTCTCGACCTACAAACCGCTCGATGCGATCCAGATCGGTGTCACCCGTCAGCTGATCGGCCAACCGGATGCGCCGGTGCTGGCGCCCGCGAACCAACGGCTGACCGTCGCGGAGGCGGTGCACGCCAACACGCTGGGCGCGGCCTATCAGATCCGGATGGACGACAAGGTGGGTTCGCTCGAGGTCGGCAAGCTCGCGGACATGATCGTCGTGAGCGAGAACATCTTCGCGATCGACCCGCACGACATCGCCGGGGCGGACGTCGCGATGACGATGATGAACGGCCAGATCCGCCACGAGGCCTGACGTTCGGCGCCGTCAGCGTCGGACCACCGCCGTGTTGCTGAAGCGGTCCTGGTAGCCGCGGAAGTCCCTGTCGGTGAACAGCGCGGGTATGACGAAGAACACCAGCAGCCCGCGCACCGCGGCACGGCCGACGCCGACGTGCTGGCGGTGGTCGACCGAGGCGACCCGCAGACCGAGCGCCCACTGCCCGGGGGTGAAGCCGTACAACCGCACCGAGACGATGCCGAGCAGCAGCCACACCGCCGCGATGGACGTCGACCCCAGCGGTGAGTACAGGAGATCGTCCTTGCTGATGAATCCGAGGTTCACGGCGAGCCCCACCAGCCCGTATGCGATGAACCAGTCGAGCATCAGCGCGCCGATTCGCCTGCCGAACCGGGCGATGGACCCGGGGCCGGTCTCCGGTAAACCGAGGCGCTTGCCGGGATAGTCGTTGGGTCCCGCGTCGCTGGTCGGATCCGGTCCCGACAGCCAGGACCCGAGTGTGCGGGCCATACACTGAAGGATATGGGACTGAAAAGAAGTCCATTGGCCGCCTGCGACTGGCCCTGATGTGATTGCGTAACTTCAGCGCAACATTCGGTTGACGACCGTGCAACATCGTGTCCTTAGCGTCAACGCGCGAGTTACTGGATAAAGGAGACAACTCAGTGGCAGAAAAGACGGCCGACGACATTCTCAAGCTCATCAAGGACGGGGAAGTCGAGTACGTCGACATCCGATTCTGTGATCTGCCCGGCGTCGTCCAGCACTTCTCGATCCCGGCTTCGGCCTTCACCCAGGACGTCTTCGAGGACGGCCTGGCCTTCGACGGCTCGTCGGTCCGCGGCTTCCAGTCGATCCACGAGTCCGACATGATGCTGCTTCCGGATCCCGAGACCGCACGCATCGACCCGTTCCGCGCCGCCAAGACGCTGAACATGAACTTCTTCGTGCACGATCCGTTCACCCGCGAGGCCTACTCGCGCGATCCCCGCAACGTCGCCCGCAAGGCGGAGAACTACCTGGCCAGCACTGGCATCGCCGACACCGCGTACTTCGGCGCCGAGGCCGAGTTCTACATCTTCGACTCGGTGACCTTCGATTCGCGGATCAACGGCACCTTCTACGAGGTGGACTCGGAGTCGGGCTGGTGGAACACCGGTGAGCCGCTGGAGGCCGACGGCAGTCCCAACCGCGGCTACAAGGTCCGGCCCAAGGGCGGCTACTTCCCCGTCGCGCCCTACGACCACTACGTCGATCTGCGCGACCAGATGGCGACCAACCTGCAGAACGCGGGCTTCGTTCTCGAGCGTGGCCACCATGAGGTCGGCACCGCGGGCCAGGCCGAGATCAACTACAAGTTCAACACCATGCTGCATGCGGCCGACGATGTGCTGCTGTTCAAATACATCATCAAGAACACCGCCTGGCAGGCCGGCAAGACGGTGACGTTCATGCCCAAGCCGCTGTTCGGTGACAACGGCTCCGGTATGCATGCGCACCAGTCGCTGTGGAAGGACGGCCAGCCGCTGTTCCACGACGAGTCCGGCTACGCGGGACTGTCCGACCTCGCCCGCCACTACATCGGCGGCATCCTGCACCACGCGCCGTCGCTGCTGGCGTTCACCAACCCGACGGTGAACTCCTACAAGCGGCTGGTTCCGGGCTACGAGGCGCCGATCAACCTGGTGTACAGCCAGCGCAACCGGTCGGCGTGTGTGCGTATCCCGATCACCGGCAACAATCCGAAGGCCAAGCGCCTCGAGTTCCGCTGCCCGGACAGCTCGGGCAACCCGTACCTGGCGTTCGCGGCCATGCTGATGGCAGGCATCGACGGGATCAAGAAGAAGATCGAGCCGCTGACGCCGGTCGACAAGGACCTCTACGAGCTGCCGCCGGAGGAGGCCGCCAACATTCCGCAGGCGCCCACCTCGCTGTCGGCGGTCATCGACAAGCTCGAAGAGGACCACGACTACCTCACCGAGGGCGGGGTGTTCACCGAGGACCTGATCGAGACGTGGATCTCCTACAAGCGGGAGAACGAGATCATGCCGATCCAGATCCGGCCGCATCCGTACGAGGTTGCGCTGTACTTCGATGTGTAACCGAGCCGGGTAAACATCAGTCGACACTTCGGGTCGGGCGAGTCAAATCGCCCGGCCCGAAGTGCGTCTGCGCGTAGGGTAAACGCGCATGACGACCTTCGACGCACGCCTTTCCAGCTACTCGTCGCCGCTTCTCAGCCTCTTCCGGATCATCGCCGGGCTGATGTTCTTTCTGCATGGCACCATGAAGATCTTCGGTTGGCCGATCGGTGAAGCCATTCCCGTCGGCACCTGGCCACTGTGGTGGGCCGGCCTGATCGAACTCGTGGCGGGGCTGCTGATCACCGTCGGATTGTTCACGCGCATAGCGGCTTTCATCGCTTCCGGTGAGATGGCGGTGGCGTACTTCTGGATGCACTGGCCGCCGCTCGAGGGTCCTCCTGCCAGCTTCTGGCCATTCGAGAACGGCGGGGAGGCCGTGCTTTTGTACTGCTTCGGGTTTCTCGCGATCGCCGGCCTGGGGGCGGGTGCCTGGTCGGCCGACGCCCGCCGCCGCACCCGAGTCGGTGGCGCGGCGCCCGGACGCGTGGTCACCGGCACCGCCGCACCGGCCGCCACTGCGGGGCCGGCCGCCACTGCTGCGCCGGTTCGGCGTCGCGGCCTGCTGAGCCGTTTTCGGCGGTGACGCGCGGATGCGCAGAGGACTTCTGGCGGCCGCGGTAGCGGTCGCGACGGTGACGAGCATGCTCGGTCCGGCGGCATCGCCTGCCGGTGCCCAGAACGCCCGCCTGGTCGTGATCACCACCGGCGGCACGATCTCGACGAGCACCGATCCCAGCGGTGTGCGGCGGCCGACCGTCGGCGGTGAGGAACTCGCCGCCGGGCTGGACGTCGAGATCGTCGATTTGATGCAGAAGGACAGCTCGCAGCTGACCCCCGCGGATTGGGACGCGATCGGCGGTGCCGCCAAGGACGCGGTTTCCAAAGGCGCCGACGGCGTGGTCATCACTCACGGCACCGACACTATGGAGGACACCGCGATGTGGCTGGACGTCACGTACCGCGGTGGCCCGCCGATCGTGTTGACCGGTGCGCAGCGGTCCTCCGACGCCCCCGACGCCGACGGACCCAAGAACCTGCGGGACGCACTGACCGTTGCGGCCAGTCCGGCCGCTCGCGAGCAGGGTGTGTTGATCGCGTTCGACGGCACCGTGTTTCAGGCACTGGGCACCCGAAAGATGGACACCGCGATGCTGTCGGCGTTCGCGGGCGCACCGATCGGCACGGTCGGCGGCGACACGTTCACCCTGACCCAGCCGGCGCGACGCCCGTTCATCGCCGAGGTTTCGGCGGCCAACGCGCCGCGCGTCGACATCGTCGCGGCCTATCCGGGCGACGGGCCAGGACCGATCGACGCCGCCGTCGCATCGGGCGCGCGCGGAATCGTGGTGGAGGCGTTGGGTTCCGGGAACGCCGGCGAGGGCGTGGTGGACGCGGTCCGTCGGCATGCGCCTGCCGGCGTCGCATTCGCGATCTCGACGCGCGTTCCGACCGGTCCCGTCGAAGCCGCGTACGGACCCGGCGACGACATGGTCAAGGCGGGAGCGGTGATGGTGCCGACCCTTCGGCCCAGTCAGGCCAGGGTGCTGGTGATGGCGGCGCTGGCCGCGGGCCAACCGGTGGGCGACGTGATCGCTCGTTGGGGCTAGCTGTCGAGCCGAAGGTCCTTGCGGAACCGCTTCATCCCGTCGATCTTCTCGGCCAACGAGGCTGCCGGGCCGGCGTAGAACATCCACGGCATGGTGATGATGCCGGTGATGCCGCCTGCTTCGGCGCGGTCGAAATGATCGGGGGTGAACGCGTCGGTCAGCGGGGTCAGCACCTCGAAACCGTCCATGGTCAACCCCTTTTCGGCGCGTAGGTCGCGCAGCGTGGCGACGCGTTCGAGGGCACGGTCGGTGGTGATCAGGTCGCCGATCCAGCCGTCGTGGCGCGCCGCGCGGCGAAGCGCGATATCGGAGAGCCCGCCGACGTACACCGGGATCGGCGGCGGTGTCGGCTCCATCTCCAGCTTCGGCGTTGTGTAGAACTCGCCGTCGAACTCCGTCCAGCCCGGTTTCCAGAGTTCCTTCATCAGCTCGAGCATCTCGTCGGTGCGTTTACCGCGCCGCGCGAACTGCTGACCCATCAGCGTGAACTCCTCCTCACACCAGCCGACGCCGATGCCGAGTTCGAGTCGGCCGCCGGCCAGGACGGCTGCGGTGCCGATCGCCTTCGCCGCCGAGTAGGGGTCGCGCATCGCGGGCAGATACACGGTGGTGACGAACCGCGACTGTGACGTGACGAGGGCCAGCCCGCCAATCAGCACCCACGGATCGGGCCAGTCGGTGAACGCCTCCCAGCGCCTGCTGCCGTCCTTGGTGTAGGGGTACGGGGTCTCCAATGTCTCGAGGTTGACGACGTGGTCCGGGATACCGAGGCCTTCATAGCCGAGGTCGTCTGCCGCCTTGGCGATCTCGACGACCTCTGCGGTGTCGAGGAAAGCCAGGCTGACATAGAACTTCATCCGGCGTCCCTCGCCCACGCCGGCTGGATGAACACACCCTCAGCCTCAACCGTGGGCCCCTGTGCGTCGAGCAAATATCCGCGGGCGAACGTCTTGACCCCCTCGGTCCGTTCCACGAACGCCTCCGCGCGCAGCGGTCCCAGCGGTGTGCCGCGCAGATAGCGCAGCGAGATGGTGCCGGTGAACTTCGGCTGGGTAAGGCCGTCACTGGCGGCCTCGCCCAGTAGATGATCGAGCACCAATGCGCAGATGCCACCGTGCACCCATCCCGGCGGCCCCTCATAGGCGCCGCTCAGTGTGAACTCACTCCAGCAGCGACCATCCTGTTCGTGGTGGATCACCATCGGCGGTGCGATCGCATTACGCAGTCCCACAGCGGGATTCGCCCACGCCAGCGGACGGCCGGTGGCCTCGTGCCGCAGGGTCGAGGACACCGGGCGCTGTGTGCTCTCGAGAATCTGCGTGACGGCCTCGATCTTGGCCTGCGCGTCCGCGACGGCGGTCTCGTCGATCTCGGTGTGCAGGCTCGCATAGATCAGTCGGCGCACTGCCTCGGTCAGCGGACCGTACAGCGCACGCTGGCGCTCGTACTCCTCGTCGGTGATCACGTCGAACCCGAAATCCATGCTCATCGGCTGTGCCTATCCACTATGTCTCGCCACCGAAAACCTTGCGCACGACGGCTTTTGCCCGCCTTGTCACCCGCAGGTAATTGTCGAGGAACTCGCCCCCGTCGTCGCTGTCCCAGCCGGCGGCCACCGCGACGGCGTTGAGCTGGCGTCCCGGTCCGGGTAGTTGGTCGGTCGGCTTGCCGCGCACCAGAACCAACGCGTTACGCGCCGCGGTCGCGGTCAGCCAGGCCTGACGCAGCAGTTCGACATCGCCCTCGGCGATCAGCTCGGCGGCGCCGATCGCGTTCAGCGACTGCAGCGTCGACGTGTTGTGCAGCGCGGACACCTTGTGCGCGTAACGCAACTGCAGCAGCTGTACCGTCCACTCGATGTCGGTGAGGCCTCCGCGCCCGAGTTTGGTGTGCGTATTCGGATCGGCTCCCCGTGGCAGCCGTTCGGCGTCCACCCGAGCCTTGATCCGCCGGATCTCCTGCACCGCTTCGGCCGACACCCCGCCAGGTGGGTACCGGATCTTGTCGATCATCAACAGGAACCGCTCCCCCAGGTCCAGATCGCCAGCGACGCGGTGGGCCCGCAGCAGCGCCTGCACCTCCCACGTCTGCGCGTAGCGCTCGTAGTAGGCCTGATACGAGGACAGCGTGCGCACCAGCGGACCGTTGCGACCCTCCGGCCGCAGGTTCGCGTCGACCTCCAGCGGCGGATCCGAACTCGGTGTCCCGAGCAGGGACCTCACCTGTTCGGCGACCGTCACCGCCCACTTCACCGCGGCCGACTCGTCAACTCCGGCTTCGGGTTCACACACGAAGAGCACGTCGGCGTCCGAACCGTAGCCCAGTTCACCGCCGCCGAGGCGGCCCATGCCGATCACCGCGATCTTGGCCAGCGCCCCCCGGTCCGACGTCTGGGCGCGGATGACCGTTTCCAGCGCGGCCTGCAGCACCGCGACCCAGACCGACGACAGCGCGCGACACACCTCGGTGACTTCGAGCATGCCCAGCAGGTCCGCGGAGGCGATCCGCGCGAGCTCTCGTCGACGCAACGTGCGCGCCGCCGCGATCGCCCGCTGCGGCTCGGAATACCTTGCGGCCGAAGCGACAAGCGCCCGCGCCACCGCGTCGGGTTCGGCGTCGAGCAGTTTGGGCCCGTTGGGGCCGTCGGCGTAGGACTGGATGACTTCCGGGGCCCGCATGAGCAACTCCGGAACGTAGGCCGACGTGCCGAGCACCTGCATGAGGCGTTTGGCGACGGCGCCCTCGTCGCGCAGCGTCGCCAGGAACCACCGCTGTTCGGACAGCGCATCGCTGATGCGGCGGTAGGACAGCAGCCCCGCATCGGGGTCGGGGGTGTCCGACAGCCAGTTGAGCAGCGTCGGCAACAAGACCTGCTGTACGCGGCCACGCCGGGCGCTACTCCCGGTGAGAGCGGCCAGGTGCGTCAATGCGCTCTGCGGGCCTTCGTACCCCAGTGCGGCCAGCTGCCGTTCGGCGGCCGCCTGCGTCATACCGTCCGAGATGCTCACTGCCGGTTGCCCGACGGACTCCAGAAGCGGTTGGTAGAACAGCTTTTCGTGCAACCGCGACACCCGCAGGCTCTGGCGCTTGAGCTCTTCGCGCAGCACGCCAAGCGCATCGCGCGTGCCGTCGGGCCGCACGTGTGCTGCCCTGGCCAGCCAGCGCAGCGACTCGTCGTCGTCCTCGTCGGGAAGCAGGTGGGTGCGCACCATCCGCTGCAGCTGTAGCCGGTGCTCGAGCAGGCGCAGGAATTCATACGACGCGGTCAGGTTGGCGGCGTCGTCGCGTCCGACGTATCCGCGCTCACCGAGTGCGGCCAGCGCGGCCACCGTCGATGAGACGTGCAGCCGCTCGTCGTTGCGGCCGTGCACCAATTGCAGGAGCTGCACGGCGAATTCGACGTCGCGCAGCCCGCCGGTGCCCAGTTTGATCTCCCGCGAGCGTTGCCCGGCGGGCACGAGCTCCTCGACCCGCCTCCTCATCGCCTGCACTTCGGGGACGAAGTCCTCGCGCTCGCTGGCCGTCCACACCATCGGCATCAGGGCGTCGACGTAGGCCTGACCGAGTTCAGGGTCGCCCGCGGCCGGCCGCGCCTTCAGCAATGCCTGGAACTCCCACGTTTTGGCCCAGCGCTCGTAGTAGGCGACGTGCGAGTCCAGCGTGCGCACCAGCTGGCCGTGTTTGCCTTCGGGCCGCAGCGCCGCGTCGACTTCGAAGAACGCGTCGGCCGCGAACCGCATCAGCTCGCCGGCGACCCGGGTCGCCAACGCGTCGGCGGGCTCGGCGACGAAGATGACGTCGACGTCGCTGACGTAGTTCAGTTCGCGCGCACCGCATTTGCCCATCGCGATGATCGCGATCCGGGGCGGCGACTCGCCCCCGGTCGTCTTGATCGCGAGGTGCAGTGCGGCGGCCAGTGCCGCGTCGGCGAGGTCCGACAGGTGCTCGCCGATGGTCGGGAAGGGCAGGACCGGTTCGTTCTCCACCGTCGGTGCCAGGTCCAGGCTGGCCAGCACCAGCACCCGGTCGCGGTAGAGCTTGCGCAGCGGCTGCAGCGCGGTCGACGTGTCGGACGCCTCGTCGGCCAGCGCGACGAACATCTCGCGCAGCGCGTCACGGGTCGGCAGGGCGACGTCACCGGCGAGCAACCGCCAGTTCTCCGGAGTCGCGATGAGGTGGTCACCGAGGGCCAACGAGGAACCCAGCAGGCTGAACAGCCGGCCCCGCAGGCTTTTGTCGGTGAGCAGAGCCCGGTTGAGTTCGTCCCAACCATCGCCCATCGCCTCGGCCAACCGGACCATCGTGCGCAGCGCGGTATCGGCGTCGGGGGCACGCGACAACGACCACAGAAGCTCGACGTGCGCGTCGGTGTTCCAACCCAACAGGTCGAGTTCCGCGGGCGCGGTGGGTTCGACGAGCCCCAACCGGCCTGCGCTCGGCAGCTTCGGACGCTGCGTCGCTGGTTTGGCCACGCCTAAAAGGTAGCGCAGCACCTATGTCGGCTAACCACCTACAGAGACAGGTAGGCCTTCAGCTCGAACGGTGTGACGTGGCTGCGGTAGTTCTCCCACTCCGCGCGCTTGTTGCGCAGGAAGTAGTCGAAGACGTGCTCGCCCAAGGCCTCCGCGACAAGTTCGGAGTTCTCCATCTGCTCGAGCGCGGCGCCGAGGCTGCCGGGAAGCTCCTTGTAGCCCATCGCGCTGCGCTCTTCGGGGGTCAGCGTCCACACGTTGTCCTCGGCCTCGGCAGGCAGCACGTAGTTCTTCTCGATACCGCGCAGCCCCGCAGCCAGCAGCACCGCGAACGTCAGGTACGGGTTGCACGCCGAGTCGGGGCTGCGCACCTCCACGCGCCGCGACGACGCCTTGCGCGGGGTGTACATCGGCACCCGCACCAGCGCCGAGCGGTTGGCCGCACCCCAGGACGCCGCCGTCGGCGCCTCACCGCCGTGCACGAGGCGCTTGTAGGAGTTCACCCACTGGTTCGTGACGGCGCTGATCTCCTTGGCGTGCTCGAGGATCCCGGCGATGAACGACTTGGCGACGTCGGAAAGCTGCAGCGGGTCGTCGGGGCTGTGGAACGCGTTGGTGTCGCCCTCGAACAGGCTCATGTGCGTGTGCATGGCCGAACCGGGATGTTCGGCGAACGGCTTGGGCATGAACGACGCCCGCACCCCGTCCCCCAGCGCGACCTCCTTGACGACGTAGCGGAACGTCATCACGTTGTCGGCCATCGACAGCGCATCGGCGTAGCGCAGGTCGATCTCCTGCTGGCCGGGCGCGCCTTCGTGGTGGCTGAACTCGACCGAGATGCCCATCTGCTCGAGCGCGTCGATGGCGTGCCTGCGGAAGTTGGGCGCCGAATCGTGCACGGCCTGGTCGAAGTAACCGCCGTTGTCAGCGGGCACGGGCGGGGTGCCGTCGTCCTGGCCGGGCTTGAGCAGGAAGAACTCGATCTCCGGGTGGACGTAGCAGGAGAAGCCGAGATCGCTGGCCTTGGCCAACTGCCTGCGCAGCACGTGGCGCGAGTCCGCCCACGACGGGGAGCCGTCGGGCATGGTGATGTCGCAGAACATCCGCGCCGAATGGTGTCGGCCCGAACCGTCGGCCCACGGCAGGACCTGGAAGGTGGACGGGTCGGGGCGGGCCACCATATCGGCTTCCGAGACCCGGGCGAAGCCCTCGATCGACGAGCCGTCGAACCCGATCCCCTCTTCGAAGGCGCCCTCGAGTTCGGCCGGGGCGATCGCGACCGACTTGAGGTATCCGAGCACGTCGGTGAACCACAGCCGGACGAAGCGGATGTCGCGTTCCTCCAGCGTGCGCAGCACGAATTCCTTCTGCCGATCCATGATCGCAGCGTAGGCACCGGCTGTTAAATCGGTGTTACACGGCGGCTGCATTCGATGGGCTGATCACCAGATCCGGCGCATCTGCGCACCCGTTCGACGGTGCCGCAGCTGGCCTCGGCGCTCATCGGGGGTGAGCACCTGTGTGCCTTCCGGGAGATGGTCGAGCACGTCGGCGACCGGCACCTTCGTGACCGTGACGTCGGGGAACTCCTCGGCCTTGTAGAACCGTGCCTGCAGGATCCCCCACGGCCAGTCGGCCTTGTCGAGCCAGTTGTGCACGCCGGGGTCGCGCTTGGACACCACGCCGCGAAACCAGCCGTCGGGGTCGATCCGCGCCTGAACGTCGTTGAGACTGGATTGCCGGTTCACCCAGTCCACCGTCGAGAACCGGTCGTCGGCCACCAGGATCTGCCAGTAGTAGCAGTTGGCCGGCACCGGGAACTCGACGATCAACGCCTCCTCGTCGGCGATCTGATGGATGCCGTCGTAGTAGGCCTGCTTGGTGGCCAGGCCACCACCCTGCTGGATCCACTGCGACCGCAGGAGCACATTGAAACCGTGGTGCTCCCGGTAGTACCGGACCAGCTCCATGTCGAAGTCGATCATGCCCTTGATCCAGTCGCCCAGTTCCGAAAACCGCCGCGCGATCTCGGCAGGCGACATGTCCTCACCTGCGTCGTCGAGGCGGTTGATCGCGACCTGGGCGTCGATCTCTGCGTTCCAGTCGCAGGCGCATTTGCGCATCAGCAGCTTGCCGACCTCGGGGTTGAGCGGCCACCAGTCGCCGTCGTAGGAGTCGGGACGTTCGGCGGACATGATCACGCGGAAGGAACCGTCCTCGGCGATCGTCAGGTCATCCAGGTCGTGGGTGATGGCCTGGAACTTCATCTGCCGCTCGACGCCCTTGAGACTCTTCATCATTCCGGGTGCCTGCTGGGTGACCTCGACGAACCGCACTGTGCCGCGACGACCGACGAGTTCGTAGACGCCCGACCCGTCGACCTCGGCGCTCAGGTACACGTAGTCCGGGTTGGGCCCGCCCTGATTGCACGCGTAGTTCCACAGCGGCATGAACACCGGCCGCCGCGAGTCGGTGTAGACGTGGCAGAGGTAGCCGCACGCGAGGATCGACAGGGCGAGCTTGTTCATGTCCTGCACTTCGGCTTCGGAGGCGCCGTCGGGCCGCCACGTCGCCAGCAGGTGGTCGGCGACCCCCTTCAGCGCCTCCATCTGCGTGTCCCAGCTGGGTAATGCGGTCATCGTGTCAGCCCTCCACCGTGACCTCGAAATGACGGATGTAGAAGTCGTAGTCGGATCGGATCTGGTCGACCGAGAGGCCGAACTGCTCGGCGGTGTACCTATGCGTTCCCTTGGCGCCCACGGCGTTGGCGTCCTGCCAGTCGAAAATGGCCTGTGCGACATCGGGTTTCAACTCCAGTCCCAGCCAGTCATAGACACAGCGCACGGTGCCTCTGGGATCGGCGACCAGCTCGCGATGATGTACGTCGAGGAAGCGGTCCTCACCGATGCGTGCGCGGTCGGCGATGGCGCTCTCCATGCCCTCACGCAGGTGATCGCACACCTCGCGGCCAAGGGCACACAGCTCCCGTTCGCCCGCCGCGGGCGGGAAGATCGTGGACACCAGGCTGGTGTAGGACGGCACGACCTTGGCCGGGTCGCGGTGTGTCATGACGAAGCGCATGTCCGGGTAGGCATTGGCGAGCGCCTCCAGGTGGAACTTGTGGTGAGGTGCCTTGAACAGCCACAGCTGCGGTGGGCACGTCGACCCGAGCAGCTTCACGACCCTGCGGTGGTAGGCGTAGGTCTCGGTCAGATCGGCGCGCCGCCACCACGATCGGTAGCCCGCCACCGGCAAGGTCATCTGCTGGCCGTGGAACGCCATCCCGAGGATCTCGGTGTCCTCCATGGTGGCGTCGACCTCGAAGATGTGCATGGCGGCGTGCGCGGCGGGTCGCTCCTCGTGCATCCGGATGAACGCCTGCCTGCGCGGGTCGTCCGCCTCGCCGCCGGCCAGCGGCGGCGGAACGGGTTGGTACTGCTCCCATCCGCGCAGGCACCGGAACTGCGGATCGAGCGACAGCATGTCAGCAAGGGCGGTGGTGCCGGTGCGCGGCAAGCCGTTGATGTCAATGGGGCCTTCGATGCCGACGTCCTCGACCTCGGGGTGTGCCCGGTAATAGGCCTCGACCTCGAGGCGATTGATCAGCCTGCGGCGCAGATCGCCGATGACGGCGGCGTCGGTGGCGGGGTCCAGATCGCCGTCCCGTTGCAGGCTGTCCAGCAGCACGGTGAGCCCTTCGCGGAAGTCTCCGGGCCCGAAGTCCGCGTGCCCGCATTCGGCGACCGCTTCGTCGAGCAACTGTTGCGGATCGGGATAGCGCATGCGCGTCACGCCTCGACGCGGTCGGGATAGTGGTGAGCGGCCATCGCGCGAAAGCCGTCTCGCCAGTCCACCGTGCAGGGTCCGGTGATCGATGTTCGCTTGGTGTGGTCGCCGACCGAACCGACCGAGGCACCGGGGACAGGCTGCACGTCCACCCGCGGCGACACACCGAGAAGTTCACCGAAGTACGCGCACCACTGCTGGACGCTCACTGGGGTGTCGCCCGCGAAGTTGACGATGGTGGCGGGAACGCTCGCCGCGTCCAGCAGCGCCGGAATCTGGGCGTTGATGTCGTCGTAGTGGATCGGGCTGTACGGCAACGGGTCCCATCGGGCGACGACGGGCCGTCCGTCCGCGACGGCCTGCAGGTGCCACAGCGGCAGACCGCCCCGCTCGCCGTACGCGCTGCCCATCCGGGCGATGACTGTGGGTATGCCGAACTCACGTGCACAGTATCTGGCGACGGCCTCCTCGGCGATCTTGACGATCGAATACGGTTGCGGGTTGGGCAATCCGGCATCGCCGATCGGATCATCCTCCCGGAATGGGTGCCACGGGTCAGGGTGGGGTTTGTAAACGGTGACCGTCGACATCACCAGCGCCGCCTTGACACCGCGGCAGTGGGACAGCAGCAGCCCGGTTCCTTCGGCGTTGACGCGTAACCCCCGCTCGTAGTCTTCGCCGAAATCGGCGGCGATGTGCAGGAGATAGGTGAAATCGGTTGGCAGCTGGGAGAAATCCCCGTCTGAAAGATCGACGCTGCGGGTGGTCACACCGAGGGCTTCGAGCTCCTCGCGCGCTGCCGGGTCGGAGAACCGGGCAATCCCCCACACCTCGTTGTCCCTAGCCAGCATCTTCGTGATGCCGTAAGCGATGCGACCGGCCGGTCCCGTGATGAGGACGCGTTCCCCGCTCAGCATTGCGCGGCCGTGCCATGATCGTGCGCATGGATCTGTTCGAACAGCCTTGGCCCGAAGGAGATTTTCGGTTCTTTCAACTCGGGCACGTCGTCGAGGATGTCCTCGAAGCCGCCGCCAGTTGGGCGCGCGTGTTCGGGGTCGGACCGTTCCACGTGCTTCCGGTTGCCGATCAGGTGGCAGACTACGGGGCTGAGATCCGGACGGTCCGGATCCAGGTCGCGGTGGCTCAAGCCGGCCCCGTACAGATCGAATTGATCCAGCAGCATTGCGACACACCCAGCATCTACTCTGAGTGGAGTCGGGGCGGTACGAGCTCCTTTCATCAAATCGCCACGATCACAAGAGATTACGATGCCAAGACGGCGCACTTCGCGTCGCTGGGCTATCGGATTGCCGCACAGAGCACGGGTGGCGGTTTCCGCGTCGCCTACATCGACACCGTCGCGGATTTCGGGTTCTACACCGAGGTCGTCGAGGCTCCGCCCAGCTTTCTCGACCAGGTGCACCGCATCTCCGAAGCCTGCTCTGACTGGGACGGCAACGATCCGGTCCGCATCATGACCCGCGACGGCTACCGGGTGCCGGCGGATTCCAGGGGCCACCCCCGGACTCTAAAGTCTTAGAGACAACGGTGGCAAGCATCTGGCAGGATCCACCCGTGATGGCCACCGATGAGATCGACCCGTTGACCGACATGTCCGGCCCGCTGCAGGGAACCGCGCTGGAGAAGGCGGTGCTCGAGTCCCTCGACACGCTCGAGCGGGCGTTGGAAATGACATCGTTGGGCGACAACCGCTTTCGGGCGACCAACGAACGAGACCGCTTCGGCCGGATCTTCGGCGGCCAGCTGCTCGCACAGGCCCTGTACGCCGCGTCGCACACCGTCGACGAGCACGCGCCGCATTCCCTGCACGCCTACTTCGTCCAGACCGGCGCCTCGGACACGCCGGTCGACATCGCCGTCGAGGCCGTGCGCGACGGACGATCGATGGCGACCCGCCGGGTCACCATCGCCCAAGGCGACCGCACCCTGCTCACCGCCCTTGCGTCGTTCCACACCAATGCCGCCGAACCCGAACTCGAGCGCCCGCAGCCCGACACCCCGGCTCCGGAGGAGATGCCGCTGCTGCAGCACTGGGTGCACCTGGTCCCCGCGCAGCTGAGGAAGAACGCGCAGAACTGGGTCGACGTTCCACCGGCAGTGGAGATGCGCATCGCGGAGCCGACGAACTTCCTGGGTGGCAGGCAGACGCCCGACCCCCGGTCGCACTGGATGCGGTTGCCGCGCCCCGTCGGTGACGAACCCGCACTGCACAGCGCGATGCTGGCGTACGCGAGCGACTACCTGCTGCTGGACATGGCGTTGCGCAATCACCCGCACCCCGCCGATTACGCATCGATCGCGGCGGTCAGCCTCGATCACGCGCTGTGGCTGCACCGGCCCGTCCGCTTCGACGAGTGGCATCTGTACACCCAGGACACCGTGGCCGTCACCGGACATCGTGCGCTGATCCGCGGCACCATCCGCGACGCGGCGGGACGCACCGTGGCCAGCACCTCGCAAGAAGTGCTGATCCGCCCGATCGCGAAGTAGAGATGGCCGCGCGTCGGGCGCCAGACAGCCGTCAACGGCGCCGCGAATTGTGTGACGCCGGCATCGAGTTGCTCGCCGAGCTGGGCGCCAAGGGCCTCAGTCATCCGCGAGTCGACCGCCGGGCGGGGGTGCCCGATGGGAGCGCGTCGTACTACTTCCGGACCCGCACCGCGCTGATCCACGCCGTCGCCGAGCGGGTGGCCGAACTCGACCTCGCGGACCTGCGTTCGGTCACCGAAGCCCACGTCGACACATCCCGGCAGGCCGCCGTCGCGAGGCTGGCCGAGGTGGTGATGAAGTCGCTGACCGGCACCGGGCTCACCCGGACACGCGCGCGAATCGAGTTGCTCCTGCAGGCCAGCCGCGATTCAGCGATATCCGCTGTCTTCCATACCAATTCGCAGACCTATCTCAGATTGCACCGAGAGCTCGCGGAGCGATCACAACCGGACGCGGCCGACCCCTCCGCTGTCGACGACCGGGCTCTGCTCACGGTGATGTTCATCAGCGGGCTCATGCTCAGCGCCGCGGCGGGCAGTGAGCCGGTCATCGAGCGCGATCGGCTGGAGTATTTGCTCGCCCAGATCGCTGCGAGCCGACCCTGAGGCGTCGCATGGGTTTCGACGGCACACTCCGCGGGTAGTCGGCGTTCATTCGGGGGGTCGCGCCGCTGAGCCGATGCGAGGAGCGACCATGAATCTCAAGAAAACCGCAATATCGATGAGCCTGGCCGGGGCGGTGGGGGGCTTCGCCGCACTCGGGTTGGGTGTGGGCGCCGTGCAGGCCGACCCGAAGTTCCCGTCCCCGCCGGTGCCTCCCATTCCGGGCCCACCGCCGGTTCCCAAGGTCGACGTGCCAAGGGTCGAGGTACCGCGAGTCGAGGTACCGCGGGCACCCGAGGTGAATGTGCCACGGGTCGAGGCTCCGCGGGTCCCGGACGTCGACGTGAACGTGCCGCCGGTCGAGGTGCCGCCGCTGCCCAAGGTGGACGTGCCGCCTGTTCCGGCCCCCGTCGTCAATGTCGACGTGCCCAAGCTGGAGCCGAACCTGCCCGACGTCGACGCCTACTTCGGCCTGCCGGGCGCTCGCATTCCGCCTGGGCAGCTGATGAACTCGGCAACCATAAACGGGGTCCCGAATCCGTTCTTCAACATCCCACCCGGACAGCTCAAGAAGATGCGCACGGTCCAGGGTTATGAAAACCCGTTCTTCGATGAGGCACCGGGCCACTGGGAGATCCCTGCGTCGGTCGTGCCCGACGCCTGGCCGGGCGTTCCGGGGATCGACGACTACTTCGGCCTGCCGGGCGAGCAGATCGGCGCGGTACAACTGAGGGCATCGGCCACCATCAACGGGGTGCGCAACCCGTTCTACGGAATCCCGCCGAATGAGCTGAGGAAGCTTCCGACGGTGCAGGGTTTCGAGAACCCGTTCTTCGACGGCGCCCCCGGCCACTGGGAGATCCCGTAGCGGTCACAGCGCAGCCGAAGACGCCCCGCCTGTGATCAGTCCGAGGAGCAGGTGGTGTCGGTCGGCGGCAGCGTCAGGTCGACGAGGTAGTTGGCCGCGATGTCGTCGACGCAGTTGTTGCCCTGGAACACCACGGTGTGCTGGGTGCCCTGGAACGTCACCAGAGTCCCACCGAGTTGCTTGGCCAGCTCCACACCTGCCTGGTACGGCGTCGCGGGATCGTTGGTCGTCGACACCACCAGCGTCGGTGGCAGCCCCTCCACCTGAAGTTCGTGCGGTTCGCTCGTCGGCGGCACCGGCCAGAACGCGCACGTGCCCAACGGTGCGTGCCCGGTGAACTCGCCATAGCTCATGAACGGCGCCGCCTCGCGCACCCGCCGGTCCTCCTCGACGACCTTCGCGCGGTCGGTGACGGCGGGCTTGTCCACGCAGTTGACCGCGACCCGTACATCGGTCGAGTTGTTGTAGTGGCCCTGGGCGTCGCGGCCCATGTACAGATCGGCCAGCGCGAGCATGGTGTCACCGGCGCCCCGCTCCATCTCGCTGAGCGCCTGCGTCAGGTGCCGCCACAGGTCCGGCGAGTACAGCGGCAGGATGGTCCCGACGATGGCGTCGGAGTAGCTCAGCCCCCGCGGATCCCGCGTTCGCAGCGGCTTTTCCACCAGCGGGTCGACCAGGCTGTGGTAGACGTCGTTGGCCTTCGCCGGGTCGGTGCCAAGCGGGCAGGCGGGGTTCTGCGCACAGTCGGCGGCGTAGTCGTTGAACGCGGTCTGGAAGGCCGCGGCTTGGCGGACGTTGGCCTCGGTGGGATCGGCGTTGGGATCGACCGCCCCGTCGAGGACCATGGCGCGCACCTTGTCCGGGTAGTTCTCGGCGTAGGTGGCGCCGATGCGGGTGCCGTAGGAGTAGCCGAGGTAGGTCAGTTTCTCGTCACCGAGCGCTTGGCGCATCGCCTCGAGATCCTTGGCCACGTTGACGGTGCCGACGTTGGCGAGGAACTCCTTGCCCATCTTGTCCTCGCAACGCTGGACGAACTCCTTGGTCTCCTTCTCGATCTCGGCGACCCCCTCCGGGGAGTAGTCGACCTGGGGTTCGGCGCGCAGCCGGTCGTTGTCGGCGTCGGAGTTGCACCACAGCGCCGGGGTGGAGTTCGCGACGCCACGGGGATCGAAACCGACGAGGTCGAAGCGCTGGCGCACCGACTCGGGCAGCGAGCCGACGATGCTCGCGGCGGCCTCCACCCCGGACTCCCCCGGCCCCCCGGGGTTGATGATCAGCGAGCCGATCTTGTCGCCGGTGGCCTTGAACCGGACCATCGCGATGCGGGCGACGTCTCCGTCGGGCTCGTCGTAGTCCACCGGGACCGACAACATGCCGCACTCGGCGTCGGCGGGAATCCGCGACTCGTCGGACTGTTCGGTCTGGCATTTGGCCCATTCGATCGGGGTGCCTGGTGGCGGCACCGCGACGACGGCGCGGCCGTCGACCAGTTGGCTGCATCCGGTGGCCGCGAGCAGCACAGTGGTCGCGAGGACCCCGATCTTGGCGTTCATGGCTCAACATGCTGCCATGAACCCTCATCGCCGCTGGCTAGGGCGCTATCGCGTGGCGGCCAACAGCTCGTCGAGGGCGGCGGAGAAGTCGTCGGCCATGTCCCACAGATCGGGCAGCAGTTCCGGGCAGGACACGATGCCGACGTTCAGCGAACCGGACAGGGACATCACGGTGATGTTGAGGCCCGACCCGTGGAAGATCGGCCCGAGCGGATACATCGCCTTGGCCTCGCAGCCCAGGTAGTACAGCGGCACCTGCGGGCCGGGAACGTTGGAGATGACGAGGTTGTGCACCGGCCGCGCACCGCTGAGCCGGCTCGAGGCGTAGACGCGCATCGCGACACCGAACACCGCCGGGGCGGCGAACTGCGTCCAGTCCTGCAGCAGCGTCGCCCCGATCGCCGAACTATGTTGCTTGGCAACCGAATTCGCCTCGGCGATCGATTTCAGCCGAGCCGCCGGATCCTCGATGTGGGTCTCCAGCCGCGAGAACATCCCCGACACCTGGTTGCGCCCGGGCCGGTCGGACTTGTCGTGGACGGAGACCGGCACCATCGCGACGAGGGAGTTCTCCGGGAGTTGGCCGCGGTCGGCGAGGTACTTGCGCAGCACGCCGGAGACCAGCGCCATCACCACGTCGTTGACCTTGACCCCGAAGTGGTTCTTGACGGTCTTGATGTCCTCGAGATCCAGTTGCGCGAACGCGACGTTGCGGTGCCCGGTGACGTTCATGTTGAACACCGTCCTCGGGGCGGCGAACGGCGGCGCCATCGAGAGGCCGGAACGGGCGCGACGGACCGTGTCGACCACGGAGGAGACGGTCATGGGCACCGCGCTGGCCAGCTTCAGCGGCCGGGTGGCGAACTTGACCGCACCGGAAACCGCGATCTCCAGTGAGCTCGCGTCACCGGAACCGTCGACGGGATCCGGTGGCGGCGCGTCGGGTTCGGTGCTGCACAGCTGCGACATCATGCTCGCGCCGGTGACGCCGTCGACGCCTGCGTGGTGCACCTTCGTCATCACCACGAGACGCCCGCCCTCCTGCGGGTTGGTTCCGTCGATGTTCTCGATCACCCACTTCTCCCACAGCGGGCGGCTGCGGTCGAGCGGCAGCGACGCGATATGTCCGCAGATCTCTGCGAGCTCGCGGGGGCCGCCGGGCGCGGGCAGGCCGATGCGATGCAGATGGCGGTCGACGTCGAAGTCCTTGTCCTCCACCCACACCGGATGGTCGAGGTTGAACCGGCTGTCGGCCAGCTTGTCGCGGAACTCCGGCATCGCCTTGATCCGCATGTTCAACTCGTCCCGGAACCGGTCGAACGTGTAGCCGCCGGGCATCGTCGAGGTGTCCAGTTCGAGGATCGAACACACATGCAGCGGCTGCTGCGCGGTCTCGAGGTACAAGAAGCTGGCGTCGAGCCCGCTGAGCCGTTGCATGTCGGAATGCTATGCCCGGTGACGGCGGGTGTGAGCAAATCCACTCAACAGGCCTTTTAACATCTCGCGCACAGAGTGGCAGACTGAGGGGCGTCAGCGAACCCGGGGACCGATTTCGGCCTCGAGGATTCGACCCGACCCACCCAATTGGGGGACAACGATGTCTGAGCAGACCGTGTACGGGGCTGCCGAGGCCAAACCACGCACCTCTGCCGAATTGTCCGCTCCGCGGACGAAGGTCCGCACCCTGCATCTGCAGAAGTGGAAGGCCGAAGGCCACAAATGGGCCATGCTCACGGCCTACGACTACTCCACCGCCCGCATCTTCGACGACGCGGGCATCCCGGTGCTGTTGGTCGGCGATTCGGCCGCCAACGTCGTCTACGGCTACGACACCACCGTGCCCGTGACGATCGACGAGCTGATCCCGCTGGTACGCGGCGTCGTGCGCGGTGCGCCGCATGCGCTGGTCGTGGCCGACCTACCGTTTGGCAGCTACGAGGGCGGGCCCCAGCAGGCGCTGGCCACCGCGACCCGCTTCCTGAAGGAGACCGGTGCGCATGCGGTCAAGCTCGAGGGCGGCGAGCGCGTGACCGAGCAGATCGCAACGCTGAGCGCGGCAGGCATCCCCGTGATGGCCCACATCGGGTTCACCCCGCAGAGCGTCAACGGTCTGGGCGGCTTCCGGGTCCAGGGCCGCGGTGACGCCGCCGAGCAGACCATCCACGACGCGATCGCCGTGCAGGAAGCCGGCGCGTTCTCCGTCGTCATGGAGATGGTGCCCGCCGAACTGGCCACTCAGATCACCGGCAAGCTGACCATCTCCACCATCGGCATCGGCGCCGGCGCGAACTGCGACGCGCAGGTGCTGGTGTGGCAGGACATGGCCGGTATGACCAACGGCAAGACCGCGAAGTTCGTGAAGCGCTTCGGTGATGTCGGTGCCGAATTGCGCCGCGCCGCAGAGCAGTACGCCGACGAGGTGGCCAGCGGGGTGTTCCCCGCCGACGAGCACTCCTTCTAGGCGAACTCGGTTTTTCGCTTGGCCAGGAAGGCGTCGACGCCTTCTCGGCCGTCGTTGGAGACTGCGCGGGCGGCGATCAGCCGTCCCTCGAGTTCCATCTGTTCCTCGAGCCCGTTGCCGAACGTTCCCAGCAGCAGCTGCTTGACCCCACCGTTCGAACCGGCCGAGGTGGCCGCCATCTGATCGGCCAGCTTCGATGCCCGGTCGGCCAGTTCGGCGTCGGGGACCACCTCGGTCACCAGGCCCCACTGCGAGGCCTCCTGCGCGGTGAGGGTCCGGTTGGTGAGCATGAGCTCCTTGGTCTTGGTGATCCCGATGAGCCGCGGAAGGTAGTAGGAGGCGCTGCCGTCGGGGCTCAGACCGACGCGGGTGTAGGCCATCGTGAACGATGCCGACTCCGCGGCCAGCACCAGATCGCCGGTCACCGCGAGCGAGAACCCCGCGCCGGCCGCGGTGCCGTTGACGGCGGTGATCACGACCGCGTTCATCCGGGCGAACGTCGAGATCGCCCGGTGCAGATCGTCGGCGACGCCCTTGATCTGCGCGCCGCGATCCGGCGCCGAGGCGAAGTCCTTCAAATCACCACCGGCGCAGAAGAACCGGCCCGACCCGGTGAGCACCACGACCTTGGTCGCATCGGTGTCGCACCGCTTGGCGGCCGCGGCCAGCTCACGAGTCATGGTGCCGTTCATGCCGTTTGCGGCATCCGGCCGATTCAGCGTGATGCGGGCGATGGCACCGGTCTGCTCGAAGGTCAGCGTTTCGTATTCGGTCACAGAGGGACACTATCTTCTCCGGCCTCGGCATCCGTCCCCCCGTGTTCACCTGCATGTGGCAATCTGTCTCGCACCATGGGGAAATCCAGCGACACGTCGACGCGGCATCTGGAGGTCGAGCGCAAGTTCGACGTCGGCGAATCGACCGTGTCACCGTCGTTCGAAGGGTTGTCCGCGGTGGCCCGGGTCGAAGGATCACCTGCGCACCATCTGGAGGCCGTGTACTTCGACACCCCCGATCACGACCTCGCGGCGCGGCGCATCACGCTGCGCAGGCGCACCGGTGGGCCGGACGAAGGATGGCATCTCAAACTTCCCGCGGGCCCCGACGCCCGCACGGAGGTCAGGGAGCCCCTCGGCGATGAGAGCGAGGTGCCCGAGGCGCTGCGCGACATCGTGCTGGCCATCGTGCGCGACCATCCGCTGCGTCCCGTCGCGCGCATCTCGACCCGGCGCACCGTCAACATGCTCTACGGTCCCCACGGGACGCCGGTCGCGGAGTTCTGCGACGACCAGGTGACGGCATCGGCCGAGCCGGGCGGTCCGGAGCAGGCGTGGCGCGAATGGGAACTCGAACTCACCGACGGCGCCGACCGGGAACTGCTCGACCGGCTGTCGAACCGGCTGATCGACGCCGGCGCCGAAGCCGCGGCCAGCGGTTCGAAGTTGGCGCGCGTCTTGGCGGAGTCGTCGGCGCCGGAGACTGCCTCCGCATCGAGCGACGCCGTGCACCGGGCGGTGGCCGAACAGGTCGAGCAGCTGATCGAGTGGGACCGCGCGGTGCGCGCCGACGTGCCGGACTCGGTGCACCAGATGCGGGTGACGACGCGCAAGATCCGAAGCCTGCTGCAAACCTCCCGGGACGCGTTCGGCATCTCCGACGACGCCTGGATTCTCGACGAGCTCAAGCAACTGGCCGCAATTCTGGGAGTGGCGCGCGACGCCGAAGTGCTGGCCGAACGCTACGAGGAGGCCCTCGATGAGTTGCCGGCGGAGTTGGTCCGCGGGCCGGTGCGGGAGCGGCTGGTCGACGGGGCCAACCGGCGCTATGCGGCCGGGCTGCGCCGGTCGCTGATCGCCATGCGGTCCCAGCGTTACTTCCGGCTGCTCGACGCGCTCGAAGGGTTGGTCGCCGCGGAGCCGGCACTGTCACAGGACGAAGATGAGCGCACCCAGGCGACGATCGACGCGGCCTACAAGCGGGTACGCAAAGCGGCTAAGGCGGCCGCCGCCGCTGAAGCCGACGACGACAAAGACGAGGCGTTGCATCGAATTCGCAAGGGCGCTAAACGTCTTCGATACACGGCCGCGGCTACCGGCGAGTCCAAGGTCTCGGATCGGGCCAAGAGCATTCAGTCGCTGCTCGGTGACCACCAGGACAGCGTCGTCAGCCGGACCCACCTCAGCCAGCAGGCCGATGCCGCGCACGCCGCGTGCGAGGACACGTTCACCTACGGTCTGCTCTTCCGGATGGAGGAGGAACTCGCGCACCGCTCGCGGGAGCAGTTGGACAACGCGCTGAAGAAGCTCGCCAAGGCGGTGCGCAAGGCACGCTGAGCCCGGTCAGGTCATTGTTGCGAGGTTGTGCCAGAGGTTCTTGAGGCTGTCTGTGCCGCCGAACAGGGTGGTGAAGTGGGTGGAGTCGATGAGCACGATATCCCCGGCACGCTTGCCTTTGGGTGGCATCCAGATGAGGGCGTTGAACTCGCTGTTCCCCGCCGCGGTGAAGGGATGCGGCCGGTTCGGGTCGACGCGCTGGCGTCCGAGCACGACCAAGTCCTTGCCTTCCGGCGCGGTCAGTTCGTAGTGCGGCAGGTGCGGGTGGAAATTGAGGGTGCTGACGTTGTCCAGCAACCGCGGACTGTCCAGGTCTGGGAATCCGGTCAGCGGCGCGATCTCCTTGGTGCCCTCGACTACAGCGGGACGAAGCCCCCACGTGTTGTGCACCGGCACGTCGAGCGCCTTCATCAGCGACCGGGTATACGCGGTGAAGCGTTGCTGACGTGGCACGAGCCGGTCGCCGTGGTGTTCGTACTCCACCTGGCGCTGCTCTAAATCATCGGTGAAGCCGACATCATGATGAGGGGCGAGCAGCAGGCAGGTGCCCTCCCGCTGCAACCATGCCTCGATCGCGGCGATCTCCTCGGGCGCGGCTACTTCCTGGGCGAGCAGGTGGTCGAGCCCGAACACCATCAGCGTGTCGGTGTCGGCGAGAATCCGCTCGTCGATCGGGAGCTTGTAGCCGGCCTGGTCGATGCGCTGGAAAACGGCGACGGAGTGGCCGGTGGCCTCTTCGGCGACTTCCTGGAACGCCAGGGCGGACCGGTGAAACAGCTCGAGGGTTCCCGCGATGCCCTGCAAAAAATTCGCCTCGTTGTACTCGGGCGTTTCGTAGGCCGGCCATAAGACGTTGCGCACCTCGGTGATCGTGGAGAACCGGTTCTCGATCACCTCGGGCGGCCGCTGCGCCTCCCAGGGATAGCTCCACGTCCAGTAGATGCTGATACGCCGGCCGCCACTGTGCGGGCGGGCGACATGGCTCTGATTGTAGGTGCGAGCGCGCATCATGATCAGTCCTTCGATTGTTAAAGCGCCGCCAGATAGCGCATGGCGTTCAGCCCGGGCAGAAAGAAGTAGGCGCCACCGGTGAGGGTCGTAAACGCGGGAAGTCCCTTGTACACCTTGCGGATCGGGCGCTTCGGGACGGTGAATTCCAGAGTGCCGTCCTGGGTGCCGGCGATCGGGTCGTGTTCGTTGCCCAGTTCATGGAAGGCTTTGTCGTTGATCCACACGTTCTGCGCGAACTCGAACTGACGGACGAGGTCGGCGCAGATGATGAACGCGGCGATGCCGCGGTCGGCGCCGTCGTCGGGTGCATCGTCAGGAAGCGCTGCTCCGTATGTCGCGCCACGCCGGATCATCCGACGCCGGTTCATGTTGTGAGCGGTGTCGCGCGGGTTCAGCCGACGGGCGTGCGAGCCGAGTGGGCACGCGTAGCCGAACGGGTCCATCTCCTTGTAGTTGAAGTCGTTGTTGCGCAAGGGATCCGCACCCAGCTCGGGATCATCGTGGTCCGGCGCGAGCACAAGCGGTGCACCGCTGCGCCAACGACCCATGAACTTCGCGGCCATCAACTCCTGACCTTCGGAGGTCTCCCCGTGTTCGCGCAGATAGTCCCGGAACTGTCCGACGTGTTCTTGCAGCCGCCGGTAGGCCATGTAACTTCCATTGCGGGACAGCACTTCGGGTTGGGGGAGATTGGTGACGGGCCCGTTCTCGTCGGGGTAGCCCAGGATGAACTCCCCCGGTTCCAACGGATCCCCCGATCCGGGCGTGGGTTGCTCGCCGGACCCTTTCATCACCGGCTGAGAGAGCCGATCGCGGAAGCCGAAATGGTCGTGCGCGTAATTGAATGGCGGTGTGGCGTTCAGGTCGAGATGCGACAGGCTGCGCACCCCGTCGGTGCGGGCCAGCAGCTTGTCGTGCTCGCCGATCGATTTTCGGCACTGTTCGTCGGTGCGCGAGAACAGGATCGCGATGGCGTGCAGGTCCTCGCCGGCCAGTTCGCCGACCCAGTGTTCGGGTGCATTGGTGCCGTTGTCGCCAAGAATGTCCGCGCGGGCGGCCATCCCCTCCCGGAAAGCATCGGGGAAGCTGGCCAGCGCGTCCTCGGGTACGCCGAGCGCGCGCAGCCCGGTCCAGGTGAACGCCAGGGTGACCCAGCGGTCCGAGGAGTCGATGGTGGCCTGGACATCGGCGGCCGACTGCACCTTGTCCAGCAGTTCCGACAGCCACGCCCGCCCGCCCGCCGCAGTGTCGAACGTGAGGAACTCGTAACGGCCGGTGATCGCGGGGGTGCGGGTCAGCAGGATGTGCTGAATATCGTCGAGGTCGAGCGTGGTCTCGTCCGTCACGCTGCGCGCCGGCCCTTCGCCCACGCCCACGCCGCTAGGCGCCACCCGTCGGCGCTGCGGCGCAGCGCCACCGTGAACGTCGCGCCGGTTTGGGTCACCGTCGTTCCGTTGAGGTCGAACGTCATCTTGGCCGGCACCACTACATACGCGGCGTCGCCCGTGGTGTCGTTGTGCACCGGCTCACCGATGCTGACGTGGTAGCCCGACGCACCCAGATGTTCAGCTTCGGTCAGCACGTCGCGGTACCAGTCCGCCGCGGCCGTCGGCCCGAGCCAAACATGGGGTGCCATGCCGTCGAGGATTGACCCGTCCGCGTCGAACGCCGCCGACATCGCCGACGGATCGCCGGCGTTGAACGCATCCAGGTATGCCTGAACCGCAGCGAGTGGGGTGCCCGTCACTGCATCTGGTCCAGCATGTCGGAGAACGAATCCTTCAGCCGCAGTGCCTTTTTGATCTCATCGGCTGTCACGTATGGGTACTCGCCGTACTCCACGAAGCTCGGCACGTGATGCTCGCGAACATATTGGACGAACGAGGCGGGATTCTCTTTCCAGTCTTCTGGAAAACCCACAAGATTGGTGAACACCGTGTCGATTCCGGTCTTACTGAACAAGGCCACGGCGTCTTCGGTGTACTTGTCGAAGTCGGTGTCGAAGATGCCTTGATACTGGAAGTAGAGATCGTCACCGACCGGGATTAGTTGCCATTTCAGGTAATGCAGTTTCAAGACTTCCAGCACCGTCGGATCGGCCGTAACGGCAGCCTCTAGTGTTCTGCCGTGCTCGCGGATGGCCTCTTCGCGGCCGGGTAAGACTTTGGCGAAGATCGTAAATCCATAGCAGGCAGGCGTTCTGGGGAAGATCGGTCCGTATCGGCCACGCTGCTCCTCGAAATAGCCCTCCTTGGGGATGGCCATCATCGCGGGTTTGGTCCAGTCCTGATCGGTGGGCATGAGCAGCTCCTAAATCTCGACCCCGACCAGCCGGACAGTAACACCGCCGCAGCCGCTTCATCTGCCGATTTCCCTGGCTGTCACCAATGCACTGCCGCCCCGCTCGGCGCTGTTCGCCCGGCCGAACTGGCGTGGCCTCTGTTGCAATGTCAAACAATCGCGCCAGCCCGATTGCCGGCGATCGCACCCGGACAGCGGAAACGCATTGAGAGACACCGCAGCCTGAGTACAGTGCGGGTGCAGCCGCAGTCTTGATCCTCGCGGTAGGCGTCCGATCATGAAGGCGGACCGAATGTTTGGGAGAACACTTACCCGACGAATAGCGCACGGTTCGCCCTCAGAATCGAGGTCAGCGCCATGATGGCCGTCCTGCAGCACGCCGTGCCGATCGCCACCCTGATCTTCGTCGTGTCGAGCATGATTGCGATGGGTTTGGGCCTCAAGATCGGTGAGATCGTCGCTCCGCTGCGCAACCTGCGCCTCGTGAGCCTCTCGCTGCTGGCCAATTTCCTACTCATGCCCGCCGTCGCGGTGCTCCTGGCAAAAGGGCTGAGCCTCGATGAATCCTTCGGGGTGGGTCTGTTGTTGCTCGGCGCCGCCGCGGGGGCACCATTCCTACCCAAACTGGCCCAGATCGCCAGGGGTGATCTCGCCTACGGCGTCGCGCTGATGGTGGTGCTCATGGTCATCACCGTCGCCTACCTCCCGCTGGTGCTGCCCCTGCTCCTGCCAGGCGTCTCGGTGAACTCGGGACAGATTGCCCGCTCCCTGCTCGTGTTGATGCTGCTGCCGCTGGCCGTTGCGCTCGCGGTCAACGCCAAACTGCCCCGTGCCGCCGCCGTGGTCAGACCCTGGTGCGAACGGCTGTCCAGCCTCGGGCTGATAGCCGTGGTGGTGTTGCTGGTGGTGGTCAACTTCCACAACGTGCTCTCAGTGTTCGGCACCCGCGCCATCCTGGCTGGACTGCTCTTCATTGCGATCGGCTACGGGACCGGCTGGGCATTGGGCGGGCCGGCTGCCGGCACCCGACCCGTGCTGGCATTGGGCACCGCCCAACGCAACATCGCCGCAGCACTGGTAGTCGGCGGACAAAGCTTCACCGACCCCAGCGTGGTTGTCATGGTCGTGGTCGTGGCCATCGTCAGCTTGCTGGTCCTTTTGCCGGTGTCGCGGCGGCTGGCACACCGCACCCCGGCCCGCGATGGAGCAGGTTAGCTGGTCTTCCCGTCGACATTCGCTCGGACCGCGGACGCACTGCGGACGGCCAGGGGCGGATGAGTTGGCCTGTAAGCCGGATTCTGTTATCTGGGCGTTTGCACCGTTTGCTGTGTTGGCTCCGTCAGAACCATGCTGGTCACAGCGTTGGCTGTGTTGGCTAATGACGGCTGCCGCTAAATCTGCTGCGGACTGACTGCGGACCAGAACCGGCGCTCTGCACGTCGAGAGTGCGCTTGCCGGCCTTGCGTGGGTGGACGCTCGACTGGTCGCCGCCCCGGTGTCGTTCGACGCCTGCACAGCGGCCAATCCGGTCGGTTCGCTGCGCCGTCGTGCCGCCGCGGTGACCGCCGGCTGCGGTCTTCGTTGCGTCGACCCCGCTGGTGTGGCGCAGGCGCTCGACGTCGCCGCGACAGTTCTGGACCTGAGGTGAGCGGGGCCCCCAAGATTAGACTCGTTTGATGGCTGACCATAGGTTCTCCATCATCACTGACCCACTCGCAGCGCCGGCACACGGAAAGAAATTCACGTGTTCGTCGCTGAACATCGCGCCAGTGGAGGCCGACGCTGCGCCGCTTACGGTCGAGAATTACGAGTACTTCGACGGGGCGCTGCTCGCTGTGTGCGTCGGATACGGCGACACCTACAAAGTCGAGGGAACCGCCGTCATGATTGGCCTGGGCCTGGCGCTTTCGGCCATGCATGTGGTCGACGATCATCGGGATGCGCTCGCGGCCGGCGAGGCAGTAGTGCTTTGCATGGGTGTACGTGGTGACGGCACGGTTGCGGGTTGGCATTGCTACTCGATGGAAGGTCTTTCGAATGGGAGCGATCTAATATTGCTCTCGCTGAGTCTGGTGTCCGACATGCCCGCTGACGGCGATTTCGCCACGATTCCGCTCACGACACGCATCCCGCCTCCAGGCGACCGTCTCACCGTCGTCGGCTTCCGATTCGACGATGAACCTGTGGACGCCGATTCGGTGGACGATCCCGTTCCGCTCATCGGTTCGATGTACGTATCGCAAGGGGCCGCAGGGCAATTCAGCTATCCAATACACGATTCCGTTCTGGCGCCCTATCCGACGATCGAGGTGCTCAGTGGCACGCTAGGCGGGATGAGTGGCGGCGCAGTGATCGATGTCAACGGTCACGTCGTCGGGATTACGTCACGGGGCCTTAGCCATGACGACCAGATGGGGCCGTCCCTAGCGGCGTGGTGGTTACCGGCGTTGTTCTGGACCCCAATGCTTTCGTGGCCGAAGGGCATGCACGACGGCCCGAGAGCCGTCTCCGAGAACGTCACCGTCCGTGTCATGGGCCGCGAGTATGTCGAGATTGCAGAAGATGGGCGACTCATCCTGACTCACTGGACATAGCGCCACGGCCGGGTTGGTTGGCGCCGTAGTCAACTTGACGTCCGGTCCGCAGTGGCCTGCACGGCGAGAAAGCTGCTCGGCCAACCCAGCATCACGACCACGGAGCGGTACACCGCGGTCGACGACGACGAAGATACGGGCCGCGGCTATGTCCGCGGGTGCGCCCTAGACGTCTGGTCGATCCTCCGGCGTCTGATCGGCGTCACCACGTAGGTACTCGGCCAGCTGGCGCTGTGCGATGCGACGTTGGCGCCGATTGCCGAGATTGTCCACCGGCGCGACGCGTTCATTTGCCGTTCTCACTAGGCCAGCCACGGCGGCGCGCAGCTGCTGCGCGTGCTCCTCCATCCGAGCGACGAATTGCTCTGCATCGTCGGCACTCTGGATTTGGGGCCGGTCGTCGAACCGCGAGAATGCCGCTGCTGCAACGACCATTTCCTGCCAGCACCGAACGTCCATAACGGTCAACGAGCCAACGTCGAACGCGCGACGCATCCCCAGCAGCGCCGCTGCGTACGCACTTTCGGTCTCGCGAATTTGGGCGCTGATCGCTGGCAGGTTGTCCGCGCGGTCCTGCCGGATCTCGTCGATCAGGTCCGTTAGTACGCGACGCCAGTTGAGGGCACGCAGCTGTAGCTCATGAGCCGCGGAGACGATGTCGCCGATCGCCTGCCGTTGCGGGGCCCGGTACGCGTCGACGGTGCGCCGGTTCTCGCGGACCCACGTCAGTCCGTAGATGACGGCGCTGCCGAGGACGCCGCCGCCGATGTACGGAAGCGCCGCGTTCAACCATTCCGCCCCCATGTGCACGGAAGCATAGCCGCCGTTGACCTACACGCCGCGATGATGGGGCGTGCCGACCGACTGGCCCGTTAGGTTCATGACATGGGCATCGTCTACCACTACACGGACTCCCAAGCATTCAGAGGTGTCGTCGAGAACGCGGCGCTGTGGGCCACCGACTTCAGGTACTTGAACGACTCGCAGGAACTGGTGTACACGTGGGCGGCGTTCGTTAAGCGGCTCGAAAAGCTGGTCGCCGAGTCGAGCGAGGCTTGCGACGCGTATCGCGCGCAGCTTCAGGCGCTGAAGCTGATGAACGCTAGGAATTTGATGCAGTTCGACGACGCGATGTTCGTCGCGTGCTTCACCGAACTCGCCGACAGAATTAGCCAATGGACCCATTACGGCGCCATGGGTCACGGCTTCGCGCTCGGGTTCGATTCCGAACGTATTTCGGCGCTCCAGGTACCCCAGTACAACCGCGCCCCGGATGGTCAGCTGGACGGCCCCGTCATGGCAACCATCGCGGGCGGCCCCGAATCGGGTCAACAGACCGAACTCAAGTGGAACGCGTTTCTGCAAAAAGTCAGGTACGGCGACGCCGCGCGCGACCTGGTCGTCGACGGGCTCATTGACACCGTAGAACGAATTGCAGCAGACAGCGGGAGTTTCGACAGCAATGTGGGCAATTGCATCTCGCAGACCCATGCCTTGGTCCACCGGCTGCCCCTGGTCAAGAACTCGGATTTCGAACATGAACGGGAGCACCGCATCACGATCACCGAACACTTCAGCGGGCAAAGCCTCAATCAGAAAGCGGCGCTGCGAAGCCTGGCGCGGCAACCCTTCATAGCCTGGGCGTCCGGCGAGCTAGTGACGGTGGATGTGCAGTTCCGCCCGCATGAAACGAAGGTTTTCGTACCTTATGTGAGACTGCCGTTCGAGCGCGATGCGCTAGTCAACGTCATTATCGGGCCCGTTGTAAACCATCACCTTGCCGCGGCCACTGTGAGGCGAATTCTAGATCGAAATGGGTTCCGGCACACGCAGATCGTTCCGTCTGAATCGTCCCTCCAAGGTTGATCCTGCCGTCTTAACGTCCTTACTGAGCTGGTCGTGATCGGGTGCCTGCGAGGGCGACAGCGCACGCGATGACGCGGCCGGCCAGCGTCGACACGTCGGCATGGTTGGCGCCGGAGTCAACTCGACGATTGTTCCGCTGCCGCCCGCGCAGCGAGGTACGTCTGCATCGCCGGCCCTGTGTAGATCCGGGCGTGCAGCATTCGGCGATACCCGCGCATCCACAGCTTCGCGAGGTTCAGGGAGCGGCCGGCATACGGGTTGCGGTCGCCAGGCTCGGCGAGTGAGCCCTCGTACAGTGCGCGCGTCGCCTCCTGCCGTATCGTCACCTGGCAAGCAAGAGGGCACGCTGGCGTCGAGCGGCGGATCCCGCGCCGACGACGCGAAGCACGACGTATGTCAGGCGCCAGAAATCACCCCGGAGGCAGTCTGCTCATCAACTACCGCCTGGGCTTCGACGCCCTACCGTCCCATGCCCAGCCGGGCAACGCCTCCAGGCATTTGCGTCGTTCCGGGGGCATGCCGTTAGCGAGTGCATCGCGCCGTTGAACGCTGACCCAGAGTCCTAGTCGTATCCCCTGTTCGACATGCTTTTGCGGCACTCGTGTGTGACCCTCACGCGCGGCAAACTCCTCAAGGAGTGCGTACCGCTCCTCCCAAACGTCCTCCGACAGGGTCCACGTCCACCCAGGTAACTTCTCCAACCTGCGTTGCCGTTCGGGACTCAACGTGCCCTTCCTGTAGGCGGCTTTTTGCGTGCCTATCCACGAGCCGACTTGGACTCCGTCGACGGAGTAGCGATTGGGAACCCGAGCAGTGCCATGGCGGTCCGCATACTGCTTGAGGAGTTTGTAGGTCCGCTCCCACTGGTCGGCTTTCGAGTCCCAGGTCCAGCCGGAAAGCGACGCCAGCCGGCGCGCCCGATCGTCCCTCAGCCTTCCAGCCCTGTAGGCGGTGCGTTGAGTGCCTACCCAGGCCCCCAGCGAGTAGTCACCATGTCGATACCTTGGCGGGGGTGTGGCACCGTCGTGGAGGTTCATGTAGTCCACGAGATGTCGGAAGCCTTCCTCCCACTTCGATTCGTTGACATCCCAGACCCAGCCGGGCAGCGACTCCAGTCGCTTCACGTACTCGGGCCTCAGGGAGCCCTTGGAGTAATTCGTTCGCTGGTTGTTAACCCAACTGCCGAGCCAGTATTCGCCTTGCATGAAGGAGTGCGGCACGATGCAGTCGCCGTGAGCTGCGGCGTACTCCTGAACCTTTGCGAAGCCCTCCTCCCACGCGGCCACGTGGGGGTCCCACACCCACCCCGGCAAAGCCTCCAAACGGGTTGCGCGGTCATGCCGTAGAGAGCCTCTGGCGTATCTGGTCCGCTGTGTCTGTACCCAGTTCGCCAACTGATCGGCCTCGCCGGAGCGGCGATTGGAGCGTGGTACGCGAGCGCTGCCGTTGACGCGAACATGATCCTCAAGCGCGGAATACCAGTATTCCCATTGGGAGTCGCGCGGATCCCAGGACCAGGCGGGCATTGCCTCTAACCGCGCCTGACGATCCTCGCTCATCTCGCCGTCACGATAGACCGTGCGCTGGATGGTGACCCATTGCCCGAGTTTGTAGCCGTCGGCAGACCTACATGACTGCGAAACGAGGGCGTCACCATGCTGCTGGACGTACTCCTGAAGGTGACGAAATCCTTCCTCCCACTGGTCGGTGACGGCGTCCCAGATCCAGTCGGGGAACTCCTCCAGTAGGCGAACGCGAGCAGGGTCAAGGTTGCCCTTATTGCGGTGGTACCGCTGTTGCGCTACCCACTGTCCGAGTCGGAGTCCGTCATACTTCTCCAATGCGGCTAGTCGCGTGTGGCCATGTTCGGCGACGTACTTCTTCAGTTGCCCGTACCAGAAGGGCCACTTGTCGTTTCTCGTGTTCCATGTCCAGCCAGGCAGTGCCTCTAGTCGCTGTATTCGCTCTGCAGGAAGGTCACCCTTCTTGTACGCGGAACGCTGGGTGGTGACCCATGCGCCGACGTGGAAGCCGTTGATAGCGCCGTCCTTCGGGACGAGAGCAGTACCGCTCTTCGCTACATAGTCCTGAAGTCTTGCGAAACCTTCCTCCCACAGGTCTTCACGCGGATTCCATGTCCAACCGGGCAACTCCTCTAGTCGCCGTTGACGTTCATCTGAGAGGTTTCCTCTGTTGCGATGTGATCGCTGCTTCGCTACCCAGACTCCAAGCCGGTTCTCGCCAACGGCAAACGCGATCGGCGGAGATGCTTCACCGTGCTCGGTGACATACCTCTCCAGCAGCCCGAACCAGAACTCCCAGGGTGCGGTAGTCGCATCAACCACATGGACCTGAAAGGCGTTGACAAAGTCTTTGCCTACAGTGGCCGGCACGTCGACGCGAATCTTGCTTGGGAGCTGGGGCCTACTGCCCTTGCGGCCCATCTCCCGTCGCAAGGTGTCGAGCTGCTCACCGAGCTCGGTGTCGTGCGCCCGGAGGGCCTGGATGACATCCCACACCGGCTTGAAGGCCGAGGAGTCCAGAGCTGCGTGGGGATCTTCCTTAGTGTCGATGAACACGGGGATGACGACGGTGCCGATCGTTTTGGTTTGGGATTTGCGGATGGCGCGGCCCACCGCCTGCACGATGTCGACCTCTGCGCGGCGCGGGTCAATGAAGGCCACACCGTCGAGGGCCGGGACATCGACGCCTTCGGCCAGACATCGCGCGTTGGCCAGCAAGCCTCGTTCTCCGTCATCGAGTCTCTTGAGGTGTTGGATCAGGATGGCGCGTTCGCCGGCGGACATCTCACCGGAGGCATACTTCGACGACAGCGAGCCCTTGGGGCGATACTGGGCGGGCATCCAGTCCAGTACGGCAGGCATCGCCGCCGCGAACTCCCGCGCGGCCTTGACCCGGCTGTGGAAGCTGATCACCCGGTGAAGGTCGAACTTTCGCATGGCCTTCGCCAGGCCGATCTGCCCGGCCAGTGAGCGGGCGTCGGTGATTCTTTTGCCGTCGGGGGTCACCAGGGTGCCGCGCCTCGCCCAGTCGAGATAAGTGGCGTCGTCCACGCCGATGACGGCCACTTGGTAGTCGGTGAGCAATTTGCGGTCGATGGCTTCACTGAAACTCAGCCGGTGAAACAGATCGCCGAATCGGGTGTGGTCGTCCATGGAGGCGATCTCGTAGTCCGCGTCTTTCGCCTCGCGCAGTATCCGCCCGGTGAAGTAGCGCGGCGTCGCCGTCATGAACAGCCGCCTGCGCGCCCTGATTTTCTCTTGGTCCAGGACCGTGGCGAAGTCTGATGACGCTGGTCCGGCGCAGCGGTGAGCTTCATCGGCGATGACGAGATCGAATTGTGGCACCCGGCTCAGCCTGAACGCTGCGGCGATCTGTGGGGAGGACTGATAGGTGGAGAACACGACGCGTGAGCCTGACCGCTTCCTTAGGAAGTCTGCGATCACTGTTGGGTCGGTGGTCACCGGCACACCCATATCGCTGGTGTGCGAAACCGCTGCGTCTTCGCCGAGACTGCCGACAGTCTCGTCGCTGCACACAGGCAGCGCAGCGAAAGGGTTCTTCGGATTGGCGGTCTGCCACTCCCGCATAGTCTGCTTCAGTAGCGACAGCGAGGGCACCAAGACCAGTGCACGTTGAGCCTTGAGTCTTTCGGTGATGAACCAGGCGGTCAGAGTCTTGCCGGTGCCACAGGCCATGATGAGTTGGCCGCGATCACTGGTCTTGAAGCACTTCACAACGTCGTTGATGGCGGTGCGCTGGTAGTCCCAGGGCTTTTTGGGTTTCGGCGGCTTCGACGGCCTCAAAGCAGCCGGGGTGCTGGGCCAGTCGAGGCAGTCGTCGGCATCGCGCAATTGAGTTAGACCGATGAAGGGGATTCCGAGGTCATCCATCAAGCGTGTGGCGATGTGATGGCGCTTGTCGGTTGTGGCGATAAGCATGCGGTGGGTGAACTTCGACCGGCTGGACTCGGCGACGAACTTGTCCACGTCACGCTTGCTGATCCTGTGCGACGGCGCGTACGCCTTGGCCTGGATCGCCCACAACTTGCCGTCACGGTCCTCAGCGACCAGATCGATGCCGGCGTCTATGCCCGTCCGGCCTGGCCAGTCGTCCCACAGCCACACCCGCCGTAGCAGCGGCTGGTAGGTAGGATCGTTCGTCAGAAACCACTGGCAGACGTACTCGAACTGCTTCCCTCGCTGTCGATTATCGTCTGCGTCGAATTTCGCCATGAGATCGCTGAACGTCCCCACGGCACCGAGACTAAAGGCTTCGGATTTGCCGTCCGCCATGAATCGGTCAGCTAATTGCCGCAGACGTGTGAAAACAGCAGAGTTGTCGCATGAGAAAGCCGCTACCCGCGCATCCATGGCTTCGCGAGGGCCAGCGACCGGCCGGCGTACTGCGGCGGTACCAGGCTCAGCGAGCGAGCCTCCGTACAGGGCGCGTCTTGCATCGTGCCAGCACCGTCACCCGCCAAGCATGCGTCGATCGCGATGACCAAGCGTTATACCGCGGATGACGACGATGAGATTCGCAGTGATGCTGGCCTCCAGCGCATGTCTTTGCGGGCACACTGAGTGATGTGTCAGCAACGCTTAACGCCGATGAGCGCGCCATGCTGTCTGTGCTTGCATCGACGTTCGACATCTTGCGCGAATGGCAGAAGCGAACCGAGAACGCGTATGTGCCGTTGCCGGACAGCGCGCTTGCAGAAGATGCCGAGGGCTGGCCCTTCTTCCCCGTATCCACGGTCGCTTGGTCGGGGTTAATCGCTGCGAGCGATCACTTGAGTGCGATCCGCAGCCATATTGAGGCTCGTGACCTGTTTCCGCTTGCCCATTTGACGCTTTGTCGGTCTGCACTGGTCGGCGCGGCCCAGGCGACGTGGGTGCTGGCTCCTAACGACCGGCAGGAGCGCGTGCGCCGCGGTAGGACGGTGGCCAGCTATCTGTACAAGTACCACCTAAACTTTCTACGCAAGCTGCAGGGTTCGTCTGACGAACCCCACATCGGCACCGACGCGGTCGCTGCGCTCGTCGAACAGCGTCGAGGCGAGCTGAGAGCGATACGCGAGGCGGACGACGATCGCAGCGAGTTGAACACCACCGAGATGATCGAATCCGCGGCGTGGAGCGCGTTCGCCGAACAGAAGAAGGTGGACGAAACGTTGCTGGCGTGGCAGGGCGGGTCGGGTGCAGCTCATGGGCAGCCTTGGCCGCTATTCGGTACGCCCGGAACCGTGCAGAAGTCCGTACCTGCTGACGGCCTAGCCGAGTTTCAGGCTGGCGGATCACTGGTCCGCATTGGGAACTACTACATGGCGGCCTTTTACTTGACCGAGCACGCCTGGACGTTGTTCGAACGGCGGTGCGCGATCGCAATGCCCGGGCCGCCCACCGTTTGAAGCTTGTGGCTCCGCCTCGCAGGCCGTCTCAACGGCATGTGTGTCACCGAATACCATCTTTCGCGGAGGCGATGACCGTGGCAGTGGTGCTGTGAGTGACGGCGACTTAAATCCTCGCGACGCGATCGTGCCGTTGTTCTCGGTCGGTAAAGAGTCGCCGGTCGAATTTCTCGGGACCGGCTCGATCGTGGGCGACGGCTCAATACTGTTGACGGCGGACCATGTGATCAGTGCTTGGCCGCCGGACAGTTTGCGGATCGGGGTCCTCGGTCGCGGAATGTTCGAGGCATCCGTTATCGAACGCGATTCGCCACACGACCTCGCTCTGCTTCGGATCGCGGACTACAGGCCCGAGCGACCGTTGACTGTTGAATTCGATGAACCCGTGTACCAGAACAGTCCACTGATGACGTACGAGTACGGAACCACAGTCGTTACAGGCACTTCGATGAATTTCAATCCGGCTACGCGGCTAGGCCACATGACGCGAAGAATGGACCTTCAGGACACATTGGGACCGGCGGGTGACGGTGCCATGGAGTTGTCGTTCCCGGCACTTCGCGGCGCAAGCGGAGCCCCGGTTATGTTCGACGAATCTGCGGGACGCTTACTGCTGGGTAAACCAGGCTTTGGGATCGTCGGAGTGATCGTGGCGAATGCCGCATACCATCTGCTGCCCGCCCAGATCGAAGCGGTTCTGAGCCAAGACAATTCGTCCTACGAGGAAGTTCGCTACTTGCTGCCCCAGGCTGTTGCTGTAAGCGTCGAGCACTTGCGGCCGATGTACGAACGCGCTATGAGTTGATCGGTTCAGTTCGCGGACAATCCCTTTTGATTCGGGTCGCGCATCGTGAATTGCCACGGGTCATCCGCCGCGACGGCTTCACGGAGCGCCGGGTCGTATTGCGCCGACCAGTTGCAGTAAGCAACCCGTACTAGGTGGCCACGCGTCTCAGCAGACTTTCCATATGCTGGGATTATCCGGGCAAGTTCGGCTGCGGTGTTCCTCATCGAAAGGGCGTTCAAATAGTCGCCATGTAGATGAATGATGCAATGCTGCACGTGTGTAGGGTGCTAGAGATTTAGCGGGTCTTCGAATGTCATCAGGTGTTCGAGCTGGTAATACTTCAAAGCGCGTCGAATTTCGCTTGCCGGTATGCCACGGTAGAACGGCTCAGCCTGCTCGGTCCGTTCAGTTGGGTGCTCGCCATTCTGACGCGAATCGGTACCTCTAGGTCCGGGTGAGCGAGTGACTAACGCGAGAATCTCAGACCATGCTGCGTTCAGGGTGGGAAACCGCGGAGTTGCGTTAGGAGTCAAGGCCCTCTCGGTTGGCTCGACCCCGAAAGACGGCGTTAGTTGGGCACTTTCGTGAACGATCCCGATCACCCGGCCGTCGTGCGCAACAACCGGTCCACCGCTGTTACCGGGACGGGCTATAGCCGAGTATAGGAACGCCTTTGTTCGTTCAGGCCGATCCCAGGGATCGGCGTCGTCTGGGACCACTGCTGGCACCTCAGCGAGGGGCTTGACCACTTCTCCGCGCTGGATTACGAGGCCAGTGTCTACCATCCACGAGACGCGTGGGTAGCCAAGTACAAAGACTTCATCCGCCCAAGCGGGGTCGCGGAAGACCATTCCAGGCGTCGGTTTCAAGGCTGGCGGAGAGACCTGGATGATTGCAACATCTAGATCTGGGTGATCGTCAAAAAGGCGAAAGTTGTGTGGGATTGAAGAATCCGCTGATCCGGGGCAGACGATCTGCAGCCGGTGACCTTTCAACTTCCGGACAACGTGTTTGTTAGTGAGAATGTGTCCCTCGTCCAAGACCAGTCCGCTACCCCAGTGCGGACTTTCGAGCGAGCTTACTTGGACCGTTATATTTCTGTACGCCTCAATGATCAGGTTTGGGCCGATTGAATCGCCCTGGAAATGTTGGAGGCTCCTGACCTTGGAAACGAGGATGCAGGTATGCCGAAGGAACAGTCTGCCGG
>NZ_LZSW01000009.1:0-1347 GCF_001665615.1 Mycobacterium sp. 852014-52144_SCH5372336 | reverse complement strand
TGAATCGCCCTGGAAATGTTGGAGGCTCCTGACCTTGGAAACGAGGATGCAGGTATGCCGAAGGAACAGTCTGCCGGGAAGCCCACGACGCGCCGTTACAGCCCTGAGGAGAAGGCCGCCGCGGTCCGAATGGTCCGCGCTTTACGCACCGAGCTGGGCACCACCCAGGGCACGGTGCAGCGGGTGGCCAACCAGCTCGGCTACGGCGTGGAGTCGGTCCGCACCTGGGTGCGGCAGGCCGACATCGATGAGGGCGTGGCGCCCGGGGTCACGACCGCTGAATCCCATCGGCTCAAAGAGCTCGAGCAGGAGAACCGAGAACTTAAGCGCGCCAACGAAATCCTGAAACGAGCGGCTAGTTTCTTCGGGGCGGAGCTCGACCGCCAACACAAGAAATAGTCGCCTTCATCGACGCTAACCGCGACGAGTTCGGGGTCGAGCCCATCTGCACCGTCCTGCGCAGCGCAGGGGTGTCGGTGGCCCCGAGTACCTACTACGACACCAAGACCCGAGCGCCCTCGACGCGGGCGATCCGCGACGCCGAGCTGGGGCCGGCGCTGCGCCAGATCTGGGAAGACAATTACCGCGTCTACGGTGTCCTCAAGCTGTGGAAAGCCGCCCGTCGGGCCGGCCACGATGTGGGCCGTGACCAGGTCGGGCGCCTGATGCGCAGTCTGGGCATCGAGGGCGTGCGGCGCGGCAAAGCAGTCAAGACCACCAAGCCCGACTTGGGCGCGCCACGGCATCCCGATCTGGTCAACCGCCGTTTCAGCGCATCAGCGCCCAACCAATTGTGGGTGACGGATCTGACCTATGTGCCGACCTGGGCCGGAGTGGCCTATGTCTGTTTCATCGTCGATGCGTTCTCCCGAACGATCGTGGGATGGCGGGTGGCGTCGAACATGCGCACCACGATGGTGCTCGACGCACTGGAGATGGCCCGCTGGTCACGCGGAAACACATTGCCCGGCCTGACATGTCACTCCGATGCCGGATCGCAGTTCACGTCCATCCGCTACGGTGAACGCCTCGCCGAGATCGGCGCGCTGCCCTCGATCGGATCCGTCGGTGACAGCTTCGACAACGCCCTGGCCGAAACGGTCAATGGCTACTACAAGGCCGAGCTGATCTACGGACCCGCCCGCAGTGGGCCGTGGAAGACCGTCGAGGACATCGAGCTGGCCACGCTGAGCTGGGTGTACTGGCACAACACCGCCCGCCTACACAGCTACCTCGACGACGTCCCTCCGACCGAGTTCGAGGCCACGTTCTACGATGCCCAACGGAGCGACCAGCCCCTGGTCGCAATCCAATAGATCGAGCCTCCGGCAGAACCAGGGCGGTTCA
>NZ_LZSW01000008.1:0-7281 GCF_001665615.1 Mycobacterium sp. 852014-52144_SCH5372336 | reverse complement strand
TGGACCACCCGAATGAACCAGCGCTGCGAGGTCGAATGGCTTCCGCCGCCCGAACTGGACACCGGCCAGGCGCGGCTCAACTACTACCACCAACCCGAACGGCTCCTACGCCCACCGGACGACCAACTCTCGACGCCCTCCACCGACCCGGCCGACACCCCGGATCAAGACACGGCGTCGGACGCCGAGCCCGCCGACGAAGACCAAGTGGTCGACGACGAGGGGCATGCGGTAGCACCCGGCGACGACAACGAGATAGCCGACGAAGTCGCAAACCCGCACTCGAATGCTGAGCCCGCCGACGACAACCAGGTCACCGAAGCCGAATCGGGTGCCGCGGTGTCAACTGCCGGATCCACTGAGCCCGGTGGGCCCGCACCCCCAGGAGACCAGGCCGCCTGACGGCCTAAGCGAGAAAGCCCCAGCGTGCGCCTCGGATCATCAGAGGGCGCGAAATGAAGATGCCTCTGATGCAGGCCAAGGAACGACGAAACCCGCCCCGGCCAATGGCCGAAGCGGGCTTTCAATCGAGTGGAGCTAAGGGGACTCGAACCCCTGACCCCCACACTGCCAGTGTGAAACTCGGTGTGCTGTCCTGTACCGCTACGTCCACGTCGTCCCGATCTGTGCAGCTCAACTACTGGTGTGCGTACTCATGCGTCCCATGCGTATTTGCGGGTGAACGAGCGTCTTAGGACACCGCTAGGACACGCCGAACAAACGTTCGCGCCGTCGGTGGGCTGCGACAAGTCCGTTGGCAGTAAGCCCGACGGCCGGCTGGCATCCTGCAGGTAACCACCTGTCCGTGGTTTCGAGAGGGTCCTTACAGGTCATGTTCGTCAGCCATTAATTCGCGACCGCTCTGGTTACGGCTCGCTGCGATAGCTTATTAGCTATCATACGAAGATGCCGACGATGGGGCCCTCGACGAGCCTTCACGTCAAGCGGCTGGCCGGGAATCTGCTCAAGGTCGCCCGTGCGCGGACCGGCCTTTCCCAGCGCGAAGTGGCTCACTCAGCCGATGTGGCCCAATCCACGATTGCGCGGATTGAATCGGGTGCTCGGCAGCCTTCGTTACCGGTGCTGGCCCGCATACTTGCCGCCATCGACCTCGAACTCAGAATTACCTTGGCTCCGTACGACGACCACGACGACATCCTTGATGCAACCCAAGCCCGGCTTAGACCCGCTCAGCGACCCTGCCAAGAGTCGCGTGGTGACGACTTCATCGGAGCGTTCAGATCGGTCGCCGGCGTAGAATCGACTGAGCCGACCAACCCGAAATCCAGGTGATTCCCACGGAATTATAGGCGTGAACTCGAAACGGTAGACGGCGGGAATAGGTTGCCCCGCCGAAGCTCAAAAGCAGCGGCTGCTAGAGCTGGCCTACGTTGCCTACCCTGGCAGAGGTTCTGCCGAGGGGTCACGCGAATGTCTGCGACGGCAGAGGCAGTGTTTCGTGTGCGCGATGCGCTCGGTGAGGATCGCGTTCAGCGCGTTGACGCTCGCGACACCACAGGGTCCACTGAAACCTCGACTACACCAGGGCGTACCGCGACCCACTGTAGGGCGAAAGGCCCGCGCCGGTTCGGTGGGCCGATGCAATCCTCCGGCCAGAATGTTCGTGACCGCTGGCCGAATCATGCTGTCCTCCAGCTTTTTGACCAGAATCATGGATAGTCGTCATTATCCATGAAATGAGGACTCGGCATCTTCATCGCAGACGTAGCGACGGGCCGTTGGCCGTTGTCAGGATCTGTAGACGCGACTTCGTCCAACGCCTGTCCCGATTGCGGTTGGGTTGGTGAGTATCGCCCCACTCTTAATGCACACTGCGCCTAGGGGGGCGCCTTGCGATGGGTCGATATCGCCGTCGGGTCTGAGCCAGGCCCGGTATTCGCTACCGGTCGACGTGCGACTGACAATGAGAAGGTCGGTTTCGATGCCCGCATGGTTGGCGTCGCTACGGAGCTTGCGGGCATTGACAGCGCATTTTGAGACGCGCCGCTGCCGTGTGTAAAGGCCTTCAAGGGCAGCTTGCGCGATGAACCGGCCGCCGAGCGCAACGTCATCCACGATTCGTCCTGCTTCTCGCGCGGCCCACCAGCGGTGCTTGGACTGCTCGACAGCAAGCGTGAAGGGGACCTCGATGTCGACGATCGTCAGTCGCTCGTAGTCATCGGAGGCCAAGTCGTTCACGTAGCTATCAATAAGCGGCGTCCAGGAAAGAGTTCCTTCCATGACGAAGTTCTCCCCCCGGCGCTGGGATACTGCACGGACACGATTTGCGGCTTCCGTGGAGGCATCATGCACCCATAACGCCAGTTCGCTGGGATGGACGGGCTTGCCATCTGCGAGAACGTGGTTGTGCCGGATATCGAGTAGCCCGGCCCGGTCCAATCGGATCAGTATGAGGTCTTTGATGCCGTCAGGGTCGATGCGTCGGTGATCGGTGGCCAACATGTCGATCGCGAACGACTTGCCCGCACCGGGCACGCCGGCGGTAATGATCGCGGCGCGACCGTGTGCCGGTGCATCGGGGCATTTGTCTCGGTACTCGTGGGCGATCTCGTCTATCAGCTGATCGCTGAGATAGCGCTCTACTGAGCGTGGAACAGCGAACTGCCCCCCTTGGTGGAGGGCAGTCAGCTGAGAATGGACCCTATTGCGCAGTCGGCGGCTGGACTGCGGAGCTGACACTCTCGTATTCCTCGTCGCTGAGCAGTCCGAGTTGGTGGGCAGTGCTCACCTGGGTCCAGGTCCCAGGCACGGATCCCTCGTGGGGATAGGGCGCGAACTGGGTGAAGGTGTAATCGAGGCCGCGAAGCTCTTTCAGCAGCTTGCCTCGGGGGGTTCCCTCGACTGTGGCGCGCAGGATGATTTCCTCGGGGCTCGGTGCGTCTCCGAGCGCGTTGGCTCCGCGCAGCAGCCGACCTACTCGCGGCTGCGTGGTAAACAAAACGTCAGCGATTTGTCGTTGGTTCATACCTGACCGCTTAAGGTGCCTCGCAGCGCGCATGTCATCGATGCGCAGCAAGCGTTCGTGTGCCCTGCGAACCTGCGCTTCGTGGGCGATGGCTTCAACTGTGTGTTCGACTTCAACAGTGCGTTCGATCGTCGTAGGCATAATTCCTCCGTCTGATATAGAGTGTATCAGCTCTTGAAACGTTGCGTATCACGAACTGGCAGCTGACCAGCGGGCCGATCCCCGGCAGCCGCACGCCCCGGTTGTGAGTCACCTAGCCTTATTCGTTCAGGCTGTGCCGAACTTCGACTGCGACAGCCACCAGGTGGACTGTTACGTGCGAACAGAGACGCTTCGGCAGTATCTACCAGCGTTGCGACGCGGGGCTGGCCCACTTGCTCCGGGTCCGCTCGACCACTTTTCGAGCGCCACTGTGATTCATACGCCAGCGGGCGACCGCGAGGCTGACGTCGAATAGATCAGCTGCCTGCTGGTCGGTCGCGTTCGCTCGGGCGAGACGAAACGCGCCATCGTAGGGAATGAGCATCTCGCCAGAGAGCCAGTCGGCTTCGTCCTCCTGTTCACCGCCAAGGCCACACTTTCGCTCATCGGCGGACAGCGACACGCCGAATTCATGCTCAAGTACAACGTGGGCGAGTTCATGGCACATGGTCGTGCGCCTGCGAGTAAGCGGCTGGGCATCATTCTCCAGGATGGCCACCCCGGTTCCGATGGGGACTAGTGCGCCCGAGAGCGCACTTCCGTCCGCCCTGAGAAAGTGATCGCGCGCTGGACCATCGAGGTTGCTGAGTTGTACTACGGGAATTCCGTACTCATCAGCGAAGGCGTACGGGTTGAACGGTGAGTAAGCATCGAGGCCGATCTCCGCCCGCAGTTCGAGTGCGAGCCGCTTCGCCCCAGTTTTGAATCCACGACGCACGGCTCACCCTTGGGCCCGCGCACGTTCGACTGTTGCACCGATAATCTGCTGAAGGTACTTGACGTCGGTCTCACTCAGATCCTTCCTGGCCCGCAATAGCGGCGCGAGCTGCGCCATCAAATCAGGTTCGCGGGCGGCGTCATCGGTGTCGTCCGCGCCATCGAGTTCGAAGAATTGCTCTGCGGGCAGTCTGAGCCACGCGACGATAGTCGCGAATCCATCGGTGTCTGGCTTCAACCCGTTACCGAGCCTAGACAGAAGTGACGGACTGACGCCGATCTCGCCGGCCAACGCACGCCACGACAGCTGGCGTTGCTGGCGTGCAGCGTCGAGCGCCGAGTACAGCAAGGCCGTGTTGATCGTCGTCTTGGCCATGCCCAGAGTGTCTCACATCTGCAACAACATATCGCTCATGCCACAGTGTGTTAGAATTGAAACACTCGATCGGATGTAGAACGACGATGGGAGACGGACATGCCAGGCAAACGAGGACGAAGCGCGATCACCGGCCGGTTCGTGAAGCAGTCCACGGTTAAGAAGAACCCGAAGACGACGACCAACGAGAGCACCGGCAAGGGTCGTAAGAAGAAATAGTTCGAGTTCTTACGTGAGCTTGCATTAGCCTCGCGCCGCGCGGGGCTGCTTGATTTCGACCGCAGTACTTGTCGCAGAAGGGGCGTTATGGCAAAGGGTGATATCCACACCAGCAAGCACGGCGATCGCTGGGTCAATAAGGCTGAAGGGAACGTGCGCGCATCGAACAGCGCTCGTACGAAGGCTGCGGCTCAAGCCAAAGGGCGAGAGTGAGAGATGGCAATCGAACGCGAAGTTGAGCATGTTGTTCATAAGCAGAACGGGCAGATCGGGGAACGCAACACCTACCCACGAAGCCGCGACCCGAAAGAATCTAAAGGCTGAGGGGCCAACGCTTGTCATGAGTTTCTTCGAATTCTTCTCCACACCACTCGACACCCACACCGGAAATCCGCCGCGGCCACGTCCCGATTCCCCACGTCCTCGACCAGACGCCCCTCCGCGGCCCACACCGTCGTCGATCTACACCGCGACCATCGAGACGACCGATGAGTCTCGTACTGCATATCTCCTAGGCATGTTCGCGCCGTGACCGCGTTCGCCGACTGCGAACGCGTCGTGATCGGCTCCCTCGATGACCAGCACGTCGCTCGGGTACTGCGCCATTTGCCCGCCCGGTCGACCGTGGTCGTGGACGCCGACAGCCTGCCGGACGTGCTGGTTCACATCGATGATAAGCAAACGGTCGTAAGGGACCTGGCAGGCTCTTCGGTATCGATTGGCTCGATGGGCAGAGTCCGCGGCTGGATCCGCCGCCTGTCCCCTTCTCCCTGGGACCATGGCGTCGTCATCGGATCCAAACGGGCAGCAGAGTTGGCCGCGCAACTAGCGTGCCTGAGTCTCATCCTGAGAGATCATAAGATCGAGTGGCTGACACCCGTCGACACTCAACTGTCGAGTGAGAACAAAATGCTGCAAGCGCGCGCCGCGCGCGCTGCGCAGATCCCAACCCCGACCGCCATCATCGGCGGTTCCTCAAAGTACCTTGAGTCTCGACTTGGATCGCAAGTTGTCGTCAAGCCGCTAGGCCCTGGAAACTACGAGGAGGCCGGCACCCAGCATGTGGTCTACACCCAGGTCGTGGCAACCAATTCGCTCGCCAAACTCAGCACGCTGAATCCTGCATTCTTGACGCAGAAACTCATTCACGCTGAACGGCATCTACGAATCGTCACCGTTGCAGAGCGAACCTGGGGCGCGGCACTACCGGCGGATGGCCTACCTCTCGACTGGAGAAGGAGCGACGCGGCCCACTCGTCCTTCGTTCCACACCATCTGACAGCCAGTGAGGCCCATGGCGCCCAACGCATCGCACAGCAATTGGGTGTGCGATACAGCGCCCAAGACTGGCTGCACACGGGCGATGGCGAAGCCACTTTTATTGATCTGAACCCCGGCGGACAGTGGTTGTTCCTTCCTACTGAGATCGCGGAGCAGATCACCGTCGAATTAGCGAAGTGGCTAGGGGCTTCCGAGTGACGCCAGTGATCACAGGCCGGTGCCGCGAAATCCGGGCGTATCTCTGGTACTGCGTCGCCCTCTTCTGGCCGGGAGTCAAGGTTCCAAACTTTGAACATCCACCCGAGCGCCACCCCGACATCGCCGACTTGACGGATGAACAATTACAAGTGGTGCTTGAAGAAGGTCGGAGGCATCTCGACCGGCAGCGTCAAGACTTGGAGCGCGTTCAGACACGGTCCGCTACTGCCGCAACCATAGGCTTGGCCGAGATTGCGCTGTTGTCAAACGGCGGGGCGACGGTGTTCCGCGCCGGCGCGTTCTATTTGTTCCCGTGGCTGGCGGCCTTTATTTGCGTCTTTCTGGGAGTTGCGGGCGCGGTCTCACTGCTGACGACCCGTCCTACTGTTGCCGCACCTCACGTCAACAACATCGCCACCTACGCGGACGGCAATCCGCTCTACAGCGCCGCCTACTCTTACGTGCAGGATGTTGATGTCGGGGACGTCACGCTATCGGCCCGGGTCACGATCCTCCGTGATGTAGCGCTTCTACTTGTTGTGGGTGCGTTGCTGTACGCAGTGATATGGCCGTTCGTTCAACCTTAAAGCGTAGCGAGAACTCTGCTAGTGATCGGCTTGTCGAAGTCCCGCGGCTGTCGAGAATCCCGTATCCTAAGCGCCAGGACCGTCTCGACGTCGATCGCGATAGCCCTAAACCCTTGTCGCACAACCGGATTGAATGCATCCGAGGCTGCCCCTCCCGGTTCGGTTTGACTCGCGGGGGTGTGAGTTTCAGGCCGCGGTGGCAACGGTGGTCACACCATCGATAAACACGACACTCGCAGGACTAAGTCTAGTTAAGGACGACCTATGCCTCAGGTGTTCGTCCTCAACGAGGCCGGCGGCTCGGCGATCAATGAACTCGGCGGCCCTTGTCGAACATGCGAGTTCCAGGGAAACGCCACTCATGGATAACCGCTGATATCCACCAATCTGGGCGGCTTCCTCCTCCCCCAATTTCAGTGGCCGGCCACGCCGCCAATGGAAGCCAAGGCAGCACGTCTACCGCGTCGCTCCGGTCACGTTAAACAACGAGCGTGACCGCCCGGAATGGTATCGGCGGCCAAGCCTGAGCGAGGGTACGAATTCGATTCGTGCGCCATACTTAGCACTTGTATTCCTGTCGAATCACGTTGTCTACAAGGATCTTCGGACTCTCATGGATAATCTCTATTATCCATGAACTTTGTCTGCATATTGCATCAGATGAATCACTGTCTTCACTCCCGGTTGCCGTGACTCGTCACGCGATCTTCGGGCGA
>NZ_LZSW01000007.1:0-1387 GCF_001665615.1 Mycobacterium sp. 852014-52144_SCH5372336 | reverse complement strand
GGGGCTATCTCGTTAACGGTGTTTCCGGCGGTTTTCATCAGTAGGTTTCGGCTGCCGGGAATCGATCGCCGAAGGTAATTGCGAACGCATTCAGGGCAGGTTTCCACCGCATCGTCCATCGTGCCTTGCCGACACCAGTCGGGTCCAGGGATCGGGTCACGAGGTAGAGGCACTTCAGGGCGGCTTGCTCGGAGGGGAAGTGCCCCCGAGCTTTGATCGCGCGGCGGTAGCGGGCGTTGAGCGACTCGATCGCGTTGGTCGAGCAGATCACCCGCCGGATCTCCACGTCGTAGTCCAGGAACGGGATGAACTCGTCCCAGGCGTTGTCCCACAACCTGATCACCGCCGGGTAGCGCTGCCCCCACTTCTCGGCCAACTCGTCGAACGCCGAGCGGGCCGCGGTAGCGTTGACTGCGGTGTAGATCGGCTTCACATCGCGCTTGATCTCATCCCAATATTTTCGCGAGGTGAGCCGGAAGGTGTTGCGTATCAGGTGAATGATGCAGGTCTGCACGATCGCTCGTGGCCAGACGTTGCCGACCACCTCGGGCAATCCCTTGAGTCCGTCGCAGACCACGAAGAAGGTGTCCTTGACGCCGCGGTTGCGCAGATCGGTCAGGACGCTCATCCAGAACTTGGCGCCCTCCCCGCCGGTGCCGGCCCACAACCCGAGGATGTCGCGTTCCCCGCCGAGGGTGACCCCGATGGCGGCGTAGAAGGGCCGGTTGGCGACCTGGCCGTCGCGGACTTTGACCACGATCGCGTCGATGAAGATCGCGGCGTAGGTTTCATCGAGTGGTCGCACCGTCCACTCGTTCATCTCCTCGATTACTTTGTCGGTGATCCAGCTGATCGTCTCCTTCGAGACCGACGCGCCGTAAATTTCGGCGAAGTGCGCTGAAATCTCGCCCGTAGTCAGTCCTTTGGCGTACAACGACAGCACCACCTCGTCGACACCGGACAGTCGACGTTGGCGCTTCTTGACGATCTGGGGCTCGAAGGTCGCCGCCCGATCCCGCGGCACGTCGATCTCCACGTGGCCGGTGGTGTCGGTCAGCACCGTCTTGGCGCGGGTGCCGTTGCGGATGTTGCCCGTCCCCGCCTCGGGCGGATCGTGTTTCTCATAGCCGAGGTGCTCAGTCATTTCCTCGTTGAGGGCGGTTTCGAGCACCGTCTTGGTCAGCTGTTTGAGCAGCCCATCGGGCCCGGTCAGCGACAGGCCCTGCTCCTGAGCCAACCGCACCAGCTCGACCGCCGCCTTCTGCTCAGCGGACTGCTCAGCCGCCTTCTTCTTCGCCACATCGTTCAGTGTCGTCATCATGGCACCTTCCTCGCCGAGCTTCGCTCAGCGTGTCAGTGCCGGAAACACCGTTATTTCCACAGTCCC